>CAYSNK010000020.1:3797-16738 GCA_964432375.1 uncultured Oscillospiraceae bacterium
CCATCAGCAGCAGGAGGAGGAGCACCCCGGCAGCGATCAAAAGCCTGCGGCGGCGGCGCCGCCGGGCCCTGGCCCGGAGCCGCGCCCGGGCATGGGCCGGGGGCCGGGGTTCCCTCCGCGTTTCCAGCAGGAGTTCTCCCTGTGTTTCTTCCTGTGTTTCCGTCCTGTCCCGCCGTTCTGCCATGGCAATCCAACTTCCTTCTTCCCGGAAAGCCCTGGATCAATTTGCCGGTTTCGGCAGAGCTTCCCTTGGTATAAAACATCTGTTTTCATTATACCGGAGGGGCGGCAGAGAGTTTTTAACTTTTTCTTACAAAAACAGGAAGAAAATCTGATATTCCCGTGGGCCTGCTCCTATTATACCAGTTTGACGGCGGAATGCAAAGAGGAGGAAGAAAATTTCCCCCGAGTTTCCCCTTTTGCGGAAACACAGGGGAAAAATCCGGATAAGGTTGAAACGGGCGGCGGGACAAGATCCCCGCCGCCCTGACGGATGATACAAGGAGGAATTGCAAATGTCAACCGGAAAAACCGAAACCTACGGCCTGAACCAGTGGCAGCGGGAGGATCTCTTCCTGATGGAGGAGTTCAACGCGGACAACGCGGCCATCGACGCCGCCCTGGAGCAGTGCGCCCTGGTGCGGCTGAAAACCCTGACCCTGACGGCGAACACCGAGAAAGCCGTCCTGGATCTCACCGATCTGGCCCTGGAGAAATTTGGGGAGCTCCACTTCCGCATTGATGGCTGCCACAACAGCGAGGGGCTGAAAACCCTCCACATGACCCTGAACGGCGTCAGCGAGGAGGGCAGCTATCTCTGGGCGGATCTGGCCCAGGGCGGGGCCCTGACCTCCGCCGCCTCCCTGCCGGTGGGCCAACTGACCAACTCCGCCGGGGGCTGCCAGTGCGGTCTGCGGGTGGAACTGGCCCTGTACGAACGGGGCATCTCCTGCCGCTGTGCCGGCATCGCGGAGTACACCGACGAGCTTTCCGCCTGCCACCTCTACCTGGGTACCCTTGGGATGCAGAACTACCTGACCCGGGAACTGCTGACCAGCGTGGAGTTTTTCTTCGACGGCTCCGCCGCCAAGCTCCTCTCCGGGGGCAGCATCACCGTCTACGGGGTGCGGAAGTGAAAATTTCCGTATTCTTAACAATTTCGCAAGAAATTCATCGCCTCCCGCCGGTTGAGGGAATGAAAAATCCGTGATATAATTGTGGTGTTATATTAAAATAGAGGGAATCTATTTTTCAGATCATACCCTCTGGATTCTTTCAATTACTTAGGAGTTACGCGATGGAAATTTTATCCCTGACGGGGGAGGCCGGAGACCTGGCGAAGAAGCTGGCCCAGTGGCTCATCTCCCTGCCGTCCTCCGGCGGCCTGGTTCCCCTGGTTCTCCACGTTCTGGCGGCGGCGCTGGCCCTCCTGGTGGTGCTCCGCTGCGGCAGGAGCCTGCTGCGGGGGAAGCTGGAGCAGGAGGTGTGGGGCTTTTTCTGCCTGCCCGACGGCGCCCAGCTGAACCTGATCCACTGGGAGAACACCATTGGCCGGGCCCGGGGCTGCGATGTGGTGCTGAACTACCCCACGGTGTCCCGCACTCACGCGGCCATCACCCGGGATGACCGGGGGGAGTGGACGGTGTTCCCCCTCAGCGGCAAAAACCCGGTGTACTGCAACGGGGAGCCGGTTCAGGGCAGCCGAGTCCTCCGGGAGGGGGACGAGCTGACCCTGGGGGGCTTGTCCATGTCCTTTTTCCCCTCCACCCCGGAGGAGGAGCGGCGGCAGGCCGTCCGCCGCACCCGGCCCGGCCGGAAGATCTCCCCCACACTGACCCTTGTTCTGGTCACGCTGTTCCAGGCGATTCTGACGGTGGAACTCCTGTCCTCCATGGGGGCGGAGTACCGGCGGGAGATCCTGCTGGCCTTTGGGCTGCTCTCCGCCGCCATGTGGGGGATGTACTTCATCTACCGGGCGGGCCATCGCACCGGCTATGAGGTGGAAACCCTGGCCTTTTTCCTCACGACCCTCAGCCTGGAGATGACCGCCACCAAGCTGCCGGATACCCTGCTGAAGCAGATGGCGGCGGTGGGCGTGGGGCTTGTGCTGTTCTTCGCCCTCTCCCTGGCCCTGCGGAACCTGGATCTGGCGAAAAAGCTGCGCTGGCCCATGGCGGGCTGCGCGGCGGCGCTGCTGGCCTTCAACGTGCTGTTCGGGGCCAGGCTCTTCGGGGCCAGGAACTGGGTGAGCCTGGGGCCCCTGTCCTTCCAGCCCTCGGAGCTTGTGAAGATCGTCTTTGTGATTGCCGGGGCCGCCACGCTGGACCGGCTCTTTACCCGGCGGAACCTGATCGGCACCATCCTGTTCTCCGCCTACTGCGTGGGCTGCCTGGCCCTGATGAGCGACTTCGGCACTGCGCTGATTTTCTTCGTGGCCTTCCTGGTGATCGCCTTCCTCCGCACCGGGGATTTGCCCTCTGTGGCCATGGTTACGGCGGCGGCGGTATTCGCCTGCGTGATTCTGGTGAAGTACAAGCCCTATATCGTCCGGCGGTTTTCCATCTGGCGCCACGTCTGGGAGGATACCTCCGACCTGGGCTATCAGCAGACCCGCACCATGGCGGCCATGGCCTCCGGGGGGCTCTTCGGCACCGGGGCGGGGGAGGGCTGGCTGAAAAAGGTGGCGGCCTCTACCACAGACCTGGTGTTCGGGGCGGTGTCGGAGGAGCTGGGGCTGGTGGTGGCCCTGTGTGCCGTGGCCGCCATTATCCTCTTTGCCCTCTTTGCGGTGAAGTCTGCGGCCAAGGCCCGCTCCTGCTTCTATGTTATCTGCGCCAACGCGGTGGCCGCCATGTTCGTCACCCAGAGTATGCTCAACGTGTTCGGCTCCACCGACCTGCTCCCCCTGACGGGGGTCACGCTCCCCTTTGTGTCCACCGGCGGCTCCTCCATGATGAGCTGCTGGGCGCTGCTGGCCTATATCAAGGCGGCGGACACCCGGCAGAACTCCGGCTTTGCCGTCCGGCTGCCCCGGCGGAGGAAGCGGAAGGAGAACCCGAAAGGGCCGAAGGAGCTCCCCCCGGACTGGGAGGAGCAGCGGCAGCGCTCCATCTTTGAAGGGGAGCTCAGCCGGAAACAGCCCCTGGGCCGGGAGGAATTTCGCATCGACTTCTCCGACGGGCTGGACGACGACCTGGACGGCCTGGAGGATCTGGAGGGCGATGGAGAGGAGGAGGAACCATGAAAAAGCTGAGACGGCGCACCTGGTTCACCTTGGCGCTGATCCTCGCCCTGGTTGCGGGGATGGCCCTGCTGTGCTTCCGGTATTTCACCCGGGGGGCAGAGTGGGCCGGGTTTTCCGGCAACCAGTCGGTGTATGCCGGAGGCAGGCTGATCCAGGGAGGCATCTACGACCGGAACGGGGCGGTGCTCTACGACGCGTCCACCGGTTCCTACAGCGACAGCGCCCTGGTTCGGGCCGCCACCCTCCATGTGGTGGGGGATCAGCAGGGGATGATCGCCACCTCCGCCCTCTCCAAGTTCAGCGGGCTGCTCTCCGGCTTTAACCCCATCCTGGGCACCACCGCCGGGGGCAGCAGACTGTATCTGACCATCGACGGAGAGGTGAACGCCGCCGCTTACGAGGCCATGGGGGACTACAAGGGCTGCGTGGCGGTTTATAACTACCTGACCGGGGAGATCCTCTGCCTGGTCAGCACCCCCGCCTACGACCCGGAGAACGTGCCGGAAATCAGCGACGGCGACAGCCGTTACGCCGGGGTATACCTGAACCGGTTTTACGCCTCCACCTACACCCCCGGCTCCATCTTTAAGATCGTCACCCTGGCGGCGGCCATCGAGAACCTGCCGGAGCTCTTTACCCTGACCTACGACTGCGACGGCTCGGTGGAAATCGGCGGCAGTCAGGTGAACTGCTCCGGGGTACACGGGGAGGAGGACATCCGGGAAGCCTTTGCCAACTCCTGCAACGTGGCCTTCGGCCAGCTCTCCGTGACCCTGGGCTCGGAGCTGCTGGGGGAGTACGCGGCCCAGGCGGGGCTGACGGAGGGCCACAGCGTCAGCGGCATCGCCACCGCCGCAGGCTTTTTTGAAGTCACCGCCGACGCCAACGGCACCGCCTGGTCCGGCATCGGCCAGTACAAGGATCTGGTCAGCCCCTGCGCCATGCTGCGGCTCATGGGGGCCATCGCCAACGGCGGGACGCCCGTGGAGCCCCGGCTTCTGCTGTCCCGGAAGAGCGAGGCCCTGGGCATCCCCCTGGCCAGCTACTCCGGGGAAACCGGGGAGCAAATCTGGTCCGCCTCCACCTGCCAGACCCTGAAGGAGCTGATGCGGAACAACGTGGAAACCGCCTACGGCCAGGAGCGGTTTGGCAGCCTGCGGGTGTGCGCCAAGTCGGGGACGGCGGAAACCGGCCGGGAAAATCCCACCTCCTGGTTTGTGGGCTTTGTGGACGAGGAGGAGCACCCCTACGCCTTCGTGGTGGTCTGCGAGGATTCCGGTTCCGGCTCCTCCGTGGCGGGGACTGTGGCCGCCGCGGTGCTGGCCGCCCTCACCGGGGAGTAAGGAAGGACTGAAACAGGACAGGGAGCATGGATATGGAGTCAGAAGAGAGATTGCAAAGAATCATTGACGCGATCCCGCTGGGGATTCATGTGACAGACACCGAGGGGCGGATCGCGGAGGTAAACCGGGTGTGGCTCATTCAGTTCGGCAAGACCCGGGACGATGTCAAGGGGAAACCGCTGAAAGACGTCATGCGGACGATGATTTTCTTTGACAGCGGAAAATCCAGAAAGGACGACCCCTGGGAATTTACGGACCCGGCGGCGCTGGAGGTGCTGAAAACCAAGCTGCCCTGCGCCTCCACCTTCAATCAGGGGCGTTCTGTGGCGATTGCCCGGCCCATTCTGGATAAGCAGGGCGGCATTGCCTGCGTCGTTACCACCTATTTGGAGCGGCAGACGAAGGGGACCGCCCATCAAAGCGCGTCAAGAAGGAATCAATGGCCGGAACTGATGCTGGGGCAATCCGAGGCGATGCGCCAGGTGCAGAGGATGATCCGGCGGGTGGCCGCCACGGACGCCACAGTGATGATCTGCGGCGCCAGCGGAACAGGCAAGGAGGTAGTGGCCGGCGAGATCCAGCGCAGGAGCGCCCGGGCGGACAAGCCCTTCGTCCAGGTGAACTGCTCCGCAATTCCGGAGAGCCTGATGGAGGCGGAGCTTTTCGGCTATGAAAAGGGTTCCTTTACCGGCGCCCTGAAAAGCGGCAAGATCGGGCTCATGGAGAGCGCGGACGGCGGGACCCTGCTGTTGGACGAAGTCAGCGAAATGCCCCTGACCATGCAGCCCAAGCTGCTGCGGGCCATCCAGGAGCGCACCATCGTGCGGGTGGGCAGCGTGACCCCTGTGCCGGTGGATATCCGGATTCTGGCCACCTCCAACCGGGATCTGGTCAAGGAGGTGGAGGCGGGGAGGTTCCGGGAGGATCTCTATTACCGCCTGAATGTGGTTCCCATAACCTTGCCCCCGCTGAAAGAGCGGGGGGATGATATCCGGCTGCTGGGAGAGCATTTTCTGGAAGAATATATGAGGAAGTACCGGCGGCGCATACGCCTCTCCGAGGGCGCCTGGGAGGAATTGTCCGCCTATGACTGGCCGGGAAATGTGCGCCAGATCCGCAACTACATGGAGCGCCTGGTCGTGCTGCATGAGGGGGAGGAGATCACGCGGGAGCAGATCCGGGCCAGCCTTGGCCTGGGAAGCCCCAAGCCTGCCCCGGCGGAGAAGGCCGGCTCCCCCGAAGCGGAAACAATCGGGAATTTGCAGGAGGCCACAGATCAGCTCCAGTCACGGATGATCCGGGCCGCCCTGCGGCAGTATCACACGACCTATCGGGCGGCGGAGGCTCTGGGCATCAGCCAGCCCACCCTGATCCGGAAGGCAAAGGCCCTGGGGATCTCCACGGCGAGAGAGGAAAAGCCCGGGAAGCCGGCCCCGGAGGGGAAAAAGGAAGATTGATTCAAATTTAAATCGCTTTGATTCAAAATCAACTTGAATTGGAGAACAAAAAGAGGGAAAAAACGGAAAATCCGGGACAATTCGGGCGGATTTTCAAAGAATTGCGGGGGATATGCAAATTTCCCGTTTTGTACAATTCGCTCCGGGACCCGCCCCCTGAAAACTGGTGAAAACCGATAAAACGGGAGGAAAAAACCCTCCCTTTGAGGCAGAACCCAACCAAAATCACATCGACAAAAAGTGCCGGGAAAAAACGCTTGGCACCAATTTTGCATCTTTATAAAGTCGGATACGCTGATATGCCGGTCAGCGAATCCGACTTTTCATTTTATCTATTTAGGAGGAACAGAAATGAAGAATTTCAAGAAATTCCTGGCACTGTCCTTGTCCCTGGCAATGGCAGTTTCCCTGCTGGCTGGCTGCGGCGGCAGCAGCGATGCTCCCGCTGAAACCGGTTCTTCTGCTGAGACCGGCGCCCCTGCCGAGACCGGCACCCCTGCGGAGACTGAGGCTTCCGAAGAGACAAACGCCCCCGCCGCCTCCGGCGACACCGTGAAGGTGGGCGTCCTGCTGCCCTTCTCCGGCGCTACCGCTTACTATGGTGAGGTGCAGTACAACGGCATTGAGTTCTGCGCCAACTATGTGAACGAGAACGGCGGCGTTCTGGACGGCAAGACGATCGAACTGGTGGTTCAGGACTCCGCTTCTGACCCCGAGACCGGCGTTTCCGCCTTTGAGTATCTGGTGGAGCAGGGCGTCTCCGCCGTGATCGGGCCCTACAACAGCAACGTGGCCGCTGCTACGGTTCCCCTGGCGATCCAGCACGGCATTCCCTACATCATTGTCAACTCCACCGGTGAGAACTTCATGAGCGAACCCAACAAGTATGTCTATCGTACCAACGTTGGCTCCACCGACGGCGACAATATGTGGAACCTGGTGATTAACTATCTGAACACCGTCCGCTCCGACAACCCCACCGACAAGATTGCCGTGGTCTATGACGAGGGCGACTGGGGCGCCGCGGCTGTGGAATCCTGGCGCACCAATGCCGAGGCCATGGGCTATGAGGTCGTGGTAGACGAGGCTGTCTCCGAGACCACCACCGATATGTCCACCCTGGTTTCCAAGATCAAGTCTGCTGATGCCGACCTGGTGATCGTCGCCGCCTACTCCTCCGCCACCAACCTGCTCTGCAAGACCATGAGCGACTATCAGTGCTCCGCGAAGGTCGTCGGTCTGGGCGGCGGCGTTGGCGACATTGGATTTATCGACAACTGCGGCGCGGCATCGGAAGGCGTTCTGTACTCCGCCCCCTGGGTTCCCTCCTATGGCGGGGCCACCGATGAGGCGGAAGCTCTGGCTGAGGAATTTGCCTCCGCCTACGGCTATGAGATGACCATGGAGCCCTGCTGGGGCTGGCTGGGCATGGCCACCATTATCAACGCCATCAATGATGCCGGCTCCGACGACACCGAGGCCATTGCGGACGCGCTGTACAGCATGGATGTAGGCGCTGACGACTGGGCTCTGTGGTTCAGCGGCTATGAGGGCGTCCACTTTGCCACCGAGGGCCAGACCCGCGAAGGCTTTACCTCTGACAACAAGGAGCGCTACAACAACAACGACTCTCTGGGCGAGACCGCCGGCATGGTTCTGGTTCAGGTTCAGGATGGCGCTTGGAAGATCGTTTATCCCACTACTTACACTGACGGCGCGGACATCATCAACTACTGATCCTGCCTGCAACGAGACACAACTGATGAAAGACCTCCTGATGGGATAGGTTCCCTTTGACAGGTCTTATGCCGCCTGTTCCCGGCCTCCGGGCAGAGGACAGGCGGCTTTTTAAAAAGGAGGGGGAAAAAGTGACCGTAACACTAGTCATACAGGCCCTGATCGACGGCATCCTGATCGGCGGCGTGTATGCTGCGATTGGAATGGGAATGAGTATCGCCTGGGGCGTCATGGGCGTTGTCAACTGGGCCCATGGTGAGATCCTGATGATGTCCCTGTATATTTCCATTTATCTGACAAAATTCGCCGGGTTCGACCCGTATCTGACCGCCCTGGTCAATGTGGTGGTCATGGGCGCCTTTGGATATTTCATCCAAAAGACCGCTTTCAACAAACTGGTCAACCGCGGCAGCAACGTGGCGTGGCGGGATATTCTTCTGATCACCGCCGGCATGAGTATGCTGCTGCAAGCTGTTTTCAACATGATCTTTGGCGCGGAGGTGAAATCCGTCACCACCCGTTACAGCGGAATGTTCTCTCTCGGCGAGATCATGGTTTCAAAGCCGAAAACCATTTCTTTCCTTGTGGCGATTGTCTGCTGCATGGCGCTATACTATTTCATTATGAAGTCTGAGATGGGCCGCTCCCTGCGGGCCACCTCCCAGGATCGCAGCACTGCCCAGCTCATGGGCATCAACGCAAACCAGGTTTACTGCATCTGCTTCGCGATCAGCCTGGCGCTGGTGGGCTTGGCCGCCGCCCTGCTGACGCCGTTCTACTCCGTTTCTCCCTATGTGGGCGCCTCTTTCTGCTTCAAGTCCTTTATCATCGTGGCGCTGGGCGGCAAGGGAAATATTCCCGGTGCGCTGGTAGCCGGCCTGCTGGTGGGCGTCATCGAGAAGATCGGCGGCCTGCTTTGGGGTGACAGCATCGCGCAAATCATTATTCTGGTTCTGTTTATCGTAATCCTGCTGGTCATGCCGGACGGACTGATGGTCCGCAAGAAGAAGGGGTGAGCGAAGATGGCTAAAAACTCTGGAACGAATAAAAAGGGAATCCGTCTGATCGTGCTGGGCGTGATCCTTCTTCTGCTGATCGTGCTCCCTGTGGTTCTGAACCTGGGCGTTTCCACCATGTCCATTCTGATCACCGTTCTGCTTTATATGTACTATGCCAGCGCGTGGAACATCATGGGCGGATATACCGGCCTGTTTTCCCTGGGCTCCGGTATGTACATCGGCTTGGGGGCGTATCTCACCGCCTGCCTCTATGTCTATGGCGGGATCAGCCCCTGGATCGGCATTATTCTCTCGGCAATCATTACCGGCCTGTTCTCCATGCTTCTGGGATATCCCACCTTTAAGCTGCAGGCGCTATATTACTCCCTGGCAACCTTCGCCCTGCTGCAGGTGGCCCTGACCATCTTCAAGAACTATAAGACCATCGCCGGTATTAAGCTGGGGGCGGCGGAAGGCTTTAAGATCGCCACTGCCGACAGCCCCATCAATATGCAGTTCACCACGAAGCTGCCCTATTACTATATCATCCTGGGCCTGCTGGTCGTGATCCTGCTGGTTTCCTATTATATCTCCCACAACAAGGACGGCTTCTATTTCCGCGCCATCAGCGCCAACAAGGACGCCGCCGCGTCCCTGGGGGTCAACGTCCTGGGCATGAAAATGCGGGCGCAGTTTATCTCCGCCTTCTTCCTGGCCGTCGGCGGCGGATTCTACTGTATGTTTATCAACTATATCGACCCCAGCAAGCTGTTTGGCAATGACCTGTCCATCAACGTGATGATTATGTGCGTGGTGGGCGGCGCCAATACCCTGTGGGGCCCCGTGATCGGAGCCGGTCTGCTCTATACCATCAACCGGATCGTCACCATCTACGCTTCCTCCATCAGCGGCCTTGCAAATGTGGTCTTTGGCGCGATCCTGATCCTGGTGGTTCTGTTCATGCCCGGCGGCCTGCTGCCCTACTTCAGCGCACGCCGTGAGGAGCGCGCAGCCGCCAAGCGGAAAGCGGAACTGGCGGCCGAAGAGAAAGGAGGCGCTGAGGAATGAGCGAGAGCAATGTGATCCTGAGCGGCAAGGGAGTCACCAAGCGCTTCGGCGGTCTGGTGGCTGTCAGCAATGTGGATATTGAGCTGCAAAAGAACGAGATCCTGGGCCTCATCGGGCCCAACGGCGCCGGCAAGACCACTCTGTTCAATATGCTGTCCGGCACCATGGCCATGACCGAGGGGCAGCTATATTATCACGAAAAGCTGATCCCCAGGCCCAAGGCAAACGAGATGTGCAAAATGGGCATTGGCCGCACCTATCAGATTTGCCAGCCCTTCAGCAACCTGACCGTGTTGGAGAACGTGATGGTGGGCGCCTTTGTCCATCATCCCAAGACCAAGGACGCCCGGGATCGCGCATACGCGGTGCTGAAGCGGGTGGGCCTGGAGAAGCGGGCCAACGCGGGGGGAGCCGGGCTGACCCTGCCCGAGCTGAAGCGCATGGAGGTGGCCCGGGCCTTGGCCACGGAGCCTGATGTGCTTCTGCTGGATGAGGTGATCGCCGGCCTGAATCCCACCGAGGTAGAGAAGCTCATGGATCTGATCCGTGAGATCCGCGACGGCGGGATGTCTATTATCATCATTGAGCACGTGATGAAAGCCATGATGAACCTGTCCGACCGCATTGTGGTGATCAATCAGGGCAAAAAGATCGCGGAGGGGCTGCCGACTGAGATCGCGGCCAACCCGCTGGTAATCGAGTCTTATCTGGGAGGAGGAAAACACTAATGCTTACCATTGATAAGATCCATGTAAATTATGGCAGCTTCCAGGCCCTGGATGGTGTTTCCCTTCAGGTAAACGAGGGGGAGATCGTCGCCCTGCTGGGCAGCAACGGCGCCGGAAAGACCACGACCATCAATACGGCCTCCGGACTGCTCCATCCGCTGGCGGGCAAGGTGATCTTCAACGGCGAGGATCTGGCCAAGTATAAGCTCCACGAAATCTCCTCCCTGGGCCTGGTGCAGGTGCCCGAGGGACGGAAACTGTTCCCCAACATGACCATCCATGAAAACCTGCTGATCGGCTCCTACGCAAAGGTCACCCGGGCAAAGCGGAATGAGAACCTGGAGATGTGCTATGAAATGTTCCCCAAGCTGAAGGAGCGCAGCAAGCAGCTGGCCGGCTCTCTGTCCGGCGGCGAACGCCAGATGGTGGCCATCGCCCGGGCCCTGATGCAGTGCCCCAAGCTGCTGATGCTGGACGAGCCCTCTCTGGGCCTGGCCCCTGTTGTGGTGCAGCAGGTGTTTGAGATCATTCAGAATATCAATAAGATGGGCACCACGATCCTGCTGGTGGAGCAGAACGTGCAGGCATCCCTGGAGATCGCTGACCGGGCCTATGTCATTGAAACCGGGAAAAACGTGATGGAGGGGCCGGCGAATCAGCTCCTGGCGGACGAGAACCTGAAAGCCGCATACCTGGGGATGTAATCATTTTCAAATGCTCGGCTTGAAACTCAAAGGCAAAAAAGGGCACGCTGCAAGGCTGCCCTTTTTTGGCCGAAGCCGAAAAAACCGGAAGAGGAAAAGAGGGAGAACAGGGTGGAATTTTCTATGCAGCAGGAGCAAAAGCTGTCTCCGCAGATGCTGCAATATATGAAGATCCTGCAAATGAACACGCAGGAGCTGCAGGGGTATCTCAATGAGCTGTATCAGGAGAATCCGGCCATGGAACTGGAGGAGCCCGCGCGGGAGGAACCCGCGCAGGAGGAGCCGTTCCGCCAGATGCGTGAAAAGCTGACTTGGCTGGAGCAGAACGATTCGCAGAACATGGGATACCGGCAGTCCGGTGAGGAGGAATACGATTCCCTGGCAAATTATCCGGACGAGGATCATTCTGAGGGCCTGGAGGCCCACCTGCTTTCCCAGCTGGGGCAGCTTCCCGCCCAGCTCGATCAGGCGGTGGAGCTGATAATTGACTCCCTGGCCCCCTCCGGTTGGCTGGGCTGCAGCCTGGAGCAGTTGGCCCGGGAAACGGGAACCGAGCCGGAGCTGCTGGAACAGGCGTTGGGCATCGTGCAGGGATTGGAACCCCGGGGCGTGGGGGCCAGGAATCTGGAGGAATGTCTGCTCATCCAGCTGAAAGCCGGCGGCCAGGATACCGCGCTGGCCTGCGAGATTGTCCGCCATTATCTGAACGCCCTTTCCAAGTCCCGCTATGGCCTGATCGCCCGGGCTACCGGTGAGAGCATGGACGCGGTTCGCAGCGCCTGCCGCGTGATCCGCGGCCTGAACCCAAAGCCGGGAAGGGGCTTTGAAACCGGGGAGAGTACCACTTATATCGTCCCGGATATCGTAACAGCCAAGTTTGAGGATCACTTTGAGCTGATTCTCAATGACCGCCATCTGCCGAAGATCACCGTCAATCGCTACTATCTGTCCCTGATGAACACCACGGAGGACCGTGAGGTCAAGGAGTATCTGATGGATAAGGTTCATCAGGTTCAGTGGGTGGCGCGCTCTGTCGAACAGAGGAGGAATACCCTGCTCTCCTGCGCCCAGGTGATTCTGGAGCTTCAGGAGGCTTTTTTTCGTAAAGGCCCGGGCAATCTGGCGCCCATGACCTTAGAGGATGTGGCAAACCGGCTGAAGATCCATGAGTCCACCGTCAGCCGGGCGATTCGTGGGAAATATATCCAGTGCTCAAATGGCATCTATCTGCTGAGCAGTTTTTTCAGCCGGGGGCTGCCGGGGGAAACACGGACAGACAAAGGCGCCTCGCCGGATTTCGTCAAATCACTGCTCAGGCGGCTGGTGGCGGAGGAGGACCCGGAAGCCCCAAAGTCAGACCGGGAACTGTGCCGGGAGCTGGAGCGGGAGGGCTGTCATATCTCCCGGCGCACCGTGGCGAAGTATCGGACAGAACTGGGGATTCCCAGTTCCGCGGGGCGCAGAAAGCAGCCGTAACGGAAATCAGGATCAATCGCCTGTGGCCGGACGGTGCCGCTCGCTCTTGGGGCGGAGCGCCCAAAATCTGGCCCTGTCAGTCAAAGAAAATGAAACGAGCAAAATGGCCGCCATTTCCGTGACACAAATCGGCCAAACAGAAAAAATTTGAAAAGCCTCTTGACATTGGAACTGTTCTAAGGTGTA
>CAYSNK010000021.1:0-16324 GCA_964432375.1 uncultured Oscillospiraceae bacterium
TGGTGGTCTCCGGGTTGCCGTACATG
Source organism: uncultured Oscillospiraceae bacterium (assembly GCA_964432375.1). Lineage (GTDB taxonomy): Bacteria > Bacillota > Clostridia > Oscillospirales > Oscillospiraceae > JAJQBJ01. The sequence continues at coordinate 27 of CAYSNK010000021.1, forward strand.
ACGCCGATCTTCTCCCGGAGCTGGTTGATAAAGATGACAATGCAGTTGGTGCGGGAGATGGAACCGGCCAGCTTTCTCAGCGCCTGGCTCATAAGCCGGGCCTGAACGCCCACGAAGCTGTCCCCCATCTCGCCCTCGATTTCAGCCCGGGGCACCAGCGCGGCAACGGAATCCACAACCACCACGTCCACGGCGCCGGAGCGAACCAGCGCCTCGCAGATTTCCAGGCCCTGTTCGCCGTTATCCGGCTGGGAGATCAGCATGGAGTCGATATCAACCCCCAGCGCCCGGGCATAGTAGGGGTCCATGGCGTGCTCCGCGTCGATGTAAGCGGCTGTGCCCCCCTGTTTCTGACATTCCGCCACAACGTGCAGCGCCAGGGTGGTCTTGCCGGAGGACTCCGGGCCGTAGATCTCCACGATTCTCCCCTTGGGCAGCCCGCCAATCCCCAGGGCAAAATCCAGGGCCAGGGAGCCGGTGGAGATCGCGTCTACCTCCATTTGGGCGTTTTCGCCCAGACGCATAATCGAGCCCTTGCCGTAGGCCCGCTCGATCTGGGCCATTGCCGTTTCCAGCGCCTTCTTGCGGTCAGATGCGGGGCCTGCCTGCTCTACCGTGTACTTCTTTGCCATGTTCATCTTCCTCCATGCTTTTTTGCGTTTCCGCTCTTTCCTTGGGGCTTACCGCTCGCCTTCCACCACCCGCCAGATCCCTCCGGCGTCCCGGTAGCAGGCGATCTGCCGGAAGCCCGCCTCCTTCATCAGCGCGGAGACCTGCTCCGCCTGATCGTAGCCTACCTCAAAGATCAGCTTGCCATTCCGACGCAGCAGCCCTTTCCACCTTTGCGTGATATTCCGATAAAAGTCCAGTCCGTCCCTTCCGCCGTCCAGGGCCAGCCGGGGCTCATAGTCCTTGACGGAGGCATCCAGTTCCTCGATCTCCGCTGTGCGGATATAGGGCGGATTGCTGACGATCACGTTAAACGTGCCGAAATTCTCAGGTGCCTCCCCCAGGGCATCCGCCCTGGTACAGCTCACCCTGCTTTTCAGGTTGTTTTTCCGGACATTCTGCCTGGAAACCCGCAGCGCCCCCTGGGAGCAGTCCGCCAGCACGACCCGGCAGCCGGGCACATAGCGGGCCACCGCGATGCCGATGCAGCCGCTTCCGCAGCAGAGATCCAGCACCCGGCAGCTCTCGATCACCTCTCCCGCGCAGGCGATCCCCCGCTCCGCCAGAACCTCCGTGTCCGGCCGGGGAATCAGCACCTCCCGGGTAATATCCAAGGGAATGCCGTAGAACTCCCACTGGCCGATGAGATAGGCCACAGGCTCCCCCGCCTGGCGCCGCTCCATCAGGCTGCGCATCTTTTCCTCGATCTCATGGGAGGCATACAGGTTGCGGTCCCGCAGAAATTCCTGCCTGCTCTTCCCCGAGGCATAGCAAATCAGCTCCCGGGCCTCCAACTGGTCATCTGTCACACCGCACTGCCGCAGCAGCCTTCTTGCCTCCAGATATAGTTCGTTATAAGTAGCCGCCATCCCATTGTCACCAGCCTTTCCTCAGCCGCCCTGACCGCTCACCACTCGTCGCTGCCCTTTTCCTCGGGGATCACAAGCTCCAGGGCCTTGATTGCCACCTCAATCATGGAATCATCGGGTTCGTTGGTGGTGAAGCGCTGCATCCACAGGCCCGGCGCGGCCAGGACCCGGGTCAGGGCCGTATCATGGCGGCCGCAATAGGTGTTGATTTCGTACGTCACGCCCACGATCACGGGCAGAAGGAGCAGATGGGCCACCATCCGCCAGATCACATTCCGCACCTGGAAAATAGAGAACACCACGGATGAAATCAAAATGGACACAATGATCACCACCACCAGGAAGCTGGTGCCGCAGCGGGGATGATGCTTGGACATGGGGCGCACATTCTCCACGGTCAGGGGCAGCCCCTTTTCATAGCAGAAGATCGTCTTGTGCTCCGCGCCGTGATAGGCGAAAACCCGCTTGATGTCCTTCGTCTGGCTGCATCCGATCATATAGGCCATGAAGATGATCACCCGCAGCAGGGCCTCCGCCAGGTTCCGGATCACCAGGCTGTCCGTCACCAGGGTCACTGCCGTCCCCAGCAAGGTGGGCAGCAGGAAAAACAGCACCACGGAAAGGCCGATGCCCAGAATGACGGAGAACGTCACCAGCAGGCTCATCAGCTTTTCATCGCTGAAATGCCTGCTGAGCCACTGTTCAAATTTGCCGGGCTCTGCGGGCTGGCCGTCCTCCTCATCGGGATAGTATTCCGCGGAAAACATCAGCGCCCTCACGCCGTTGACCATGGAGGCGATAAAGGTCACCGCGCCCCGGAGGAGGGGCAGGCCCAGGACGGGATATTTCTCCTTAATCAGCTTCAGCTCCTCTTCCTTCACCACGAGGGAGCCGTCCGGCGCCCGGACGACGATTGCCTGCTTGGTAACGCCCCGCATCAGGATTCCCTCGATCAGGGCCTGCCCGCCGATGCGGGTGCGGAAGGTACATTCTGTCTTTTCCCGGTTTTTGGACATTTCTAAGGTTCCTTTCCTGATTATATCAAATCGAACAAATGTTTGCAATCAAAATTTTGATTTTTCTTCAATCTTTTATTCAGATGTTTTCCCGGAGGGGGAGCCGGAGGGTCACGGCGCAGCCGCCGCCCTGAGCGTTTTCGATGGTCAGGGTTCCGTTGTGCCGCAGGGCAATCTCGTCGCACACCGCCAGGCCGATGCCGCTGCCCCGGGCCTTGGAGCTTCCCTTGTAGAACTTCGTCTTGACGTGGGGCAGCTCCGCCGGCGGGATGCCGTGGCCATAATCCCGGATGCGGATGGCGACCATGCCTCCGTCGGGATAAATGGAGACTGTGATGCGCTTGCCGCTGCCGCCATGCTTCGCCGCGTTATCCAGCAGATTGGAGAATACCTGGCGCAGCCGCTCCGGGTCGCCGGGGATGGGCGGGAACTCCTCCTCGCAATCGTGGTACTCCAGGGAAATCCCCTTTTTGCGGAAGAACTCCCGGTAGGTGTAGACGGCGTCCTCCAATTCGGCCTTGATGTCGATCTGCTCGATGCGCAGGGTGAACCGGCCATCCTCGATGCGGGAAAATTCCAGCAGCTCCTCCACCATCTTGGTCAGCCGCCGGGCCTCGCTGACGATAATCGCCATGCCCTTCTGCACATCCCGGGGGTCTGTGACCTCCCCCCGCAGCAGGGTTTCGCCCCAGCCGTTGATGGCGGTCAGCGGCGTCCGCAGCTCGTGGGACACGGAGGAGATAAATTCCGACTTCATCTTCTCCGCCTGGCTGACCTTCCGCGACATATCGTTGATGGTGTCCACCAGCTCGCCGATCTCGTCGTTATATTTCTTTTCAAGCTGAACCCCATAGCTGCCTGCGGCAATGCGCTTTGTGGTTTCCGTAATGGCGGCGATGGGCTCCGCGATGGACTTTACGAAATACAGGTTTGTGAGATAAATCATCATCAGAACCGCCGCCACGACTGCCAGCAGCAGCACCGTGATCAGGATCATCTGCCGGTCCACCACCCGCATAGAGGTCACCATGCGGATGACCCCCTTCACGCTGCCGTTCTGAACCACCGGCGCGGAAACCGCCATAATGCGCTCTCCGGTCTGCGAATCCCGGCCCACCCAGCTGGAAATTGCGCCGCTGCCGAGGGCGGATAAGAGATCCCTTGTCCCCGGCTGGACGCCGGAGGTCTGCTGATACGCATAGGAGGACAGGATAATTTCCCCCTCCGCATTCAAAAATTCCAGCTCAATGGTGTCTGTCTCGGCGAAGTTGGAAACATAGTAGGAGGCTCGCTCCCGGTATTCGCTCTCCGTCTGGTAGTTGGAGAAAAATTCCGCGGCGGTCTGAACCCGGTTTTCCAGGCCGGACTCCATGGTCGTATAATAGTAGCTGGACAGCAGCACGATTGTCAGAACCGTCACAGCCGCCATCACCAGGCTCACCGCGCCCATACTGTTCAGCAGCCAGCGCGCCCGGAGGCTGGAAACCCTGCGGCGTTTTTCCCGCTCCCGGTTCTCCTGGGCCGCGTCCCGGCGGACAGGAGGCCCCGCTTCCTTTCGGGACAGCATACGGAACAGCCCCTTGCGGGTGCTGTCCCTTGGCGGCTCCTGCCCGGCGGTCTGCTTTTCCCGGCCCGGGGACACGGCGCGGACCGCTCTCTCCCGCAGAGGAGTCTCCTCCTCCCGGGTTGGGGCGGAGGCCGGCCCGGGCCCCGGCCTCTCCCGCCGGGGTTTTCTTTTTTCGCTCCGCCGCTGGCCGGTATACCAGCCGCTCTCCCTGGAGGGCTGGGCAGCCTCCGGTTTTTCTCCGGCTTCGCTTTTGTCCACATTCAATTCCGGCATCTGGCGGCTGATATAGGCGTCCAGCCACTCGTCCCACTGATCCACGCTGCCCACCTCCCTTCAAAAGTCAGATTCAATCGTCTGCGGCGCTATGTTCAGAGGTTCCTTAAGTTCCCCACTTGTAGCCAAAGCCCCAGACGGTGGTGATATACGCGGGGTTAGTGGGGTCGTCCTCCACCTTAATGCGGAGGCGGCGGATATTCACATCCACAATTTTCACTTCCCCAAAATAATCGCGGCCCCAAACGGTGTCCAGGATCTCCTCCCGGGAAAGGGCCTTGCCGGGGTTCTCCATAAACAGCTTGATGACAGAATACTCCACCTGGGTCAGCTTGATCCGCTGGCCGTTCTTCTCCAGGGTGCGATTGCGGATGTTCAGCAGGAAAGGAGGCTGGCTGATCTCCACGTTGTCCATAGAGCCGTCCCCTCCGATGCGGCGGCACAGGGCGTCTACCCGGGCGGTCAGTTCGGCGGGGGAAAAGGGCTTGGTCACATAGTCGTCCGCGCCGGTCATCAGGCCGGTGACCTTGTCCATCTCCTGGGTGCGGGCGGTCAGCATAATGATGCCGATCCGGGAATTGCTGGCCCGGATGCGGCGGCACACCTCAAACCCGTCCATATCGGGCAGCATAATATCCAGCAGCGCAACCTTAATATCCGGGTTGTTTTTCAGCTGGATCAGCGCCTCTTCTCCTGTACCTGCCTCAATGGTGTCGTAACCGGCCCGTCTCAAATTGATGACCACAAAGCTTCGAATGTTCGCTTCGTCCTCCAGGACAAGAATTTTCTTCATAGCAATATACCTCTTTCTTATATGTCAGTCTGTTGCAGACCAATTCGTTGGCATAAAGTGGAATGCCTCCGCCGCGGTTTCCTGACTCACATTCCACGAATTCTCCGCAATTCGGGCGGCATAGATTTCCTCAGCGCTCTGCTTCAGCACAAAGCGGCCGGTGAGCTTGGAGCGGCTGACCCGGTTTGCGCCGGTGAGCACGTAAATGGTCATCACTTCCGGCGGCTGCTCCACCTCCATCCCGGCGCCCGAAATATCATACAGGGTCACAGAGACCTCATCATTTATTGAGGATTCCGACCGAACCGCTCCGATCTTCCCCTGCAGCTCCTCCGGAATGGTCAAATACCAGCCGTCCTTCGGGGAACAGATGGTGGTGCAGGTGGTATTCCGAGAGCCGTCCAAGCAGTACTGAATCCAGTCCACGCTCCACACATTGCTGCTGCCCAGGCCGGTCAACTCCGTGGCAAAGGGGATCTCATAAATGCCATCGCTGTTCAGATCGGTGGCGAAGATATCATCGTCGGTGTTGCGGCGCAGGGAGGTGGTACTGATGCCGGCCTCCTCATCCATGGTCAGGTTGACAAACGCCCCATCCCGGACGGCCAGGATATCCGTCACCAGCTGGTTTCCGCTTTCGCCATAGGTACCGGTCACATAGATGGCCGGCTCTCCCCCGGCGAGCTTGCTGCTGCGCACCCGTTTTATGCTGTTGATCCCCGCAGACAGGGGCACCGCCGCCTCCTGCTCCATCTCTCCGTCGGCGCAGACATACCATTCGGCCCGGTTTCCGCCCTCCTCGGAGTTGTCCTGCTGGAGGAGCACCAGCTCGCTGATCCCGTCCTCGTTCAAATCCCCCACCGTGTAGCGGGTGCAGCCTGCCTGCATCAGCTGGCTGACGCTTCCGCCATCCACTGAATAAACGCTCAGGGCATAGACTAGGTCGGAGATCTGATAGTTCACCGCCAGCTCCAAGGCGTCCGCTCCGTTCAGGTTCACATATGCGATAGAGTGAAAGGCGGTGCCGTCCCCTTCGATCACGTTCTTCGCCTCATAGAGGTCGTTTTCTGTCCGCTGAAAGATATAGAGCTTCAGGGGCTTGCTGCCGCTCTCCTCCCGGAAAAAGGCAACCACCTCGTCCTCGCCGTCCCCGTTTAAATCGAGAAACTGAATGGCCTGGGTGTTTTCTCCGGATTTCGGCGCCGCATATTCCAGCCCGCTGTTCACAATCTGTTCGAGAACATCCTGCAAATTTGTATAGTCCCTGGAGAGCTTGGGCAAGACATACAGCTCGTCTGAGCTTTTAAACAAGCAGCCGGTCAGCAGGCAGCTTATCGCCGCCGCCATCAGAAGAACGCCTATCAGCCGCTTCATCCGCTCCACCTCCATTTTTTCATAACAATACATGATGATTATATCACAAAGGTTACAAAATAGGAAGAAGAGTTTCAGCTTTTTGCAGAATCTTCTTTCTCCCTTTTCAATTGTAATTTTTTCACGAATTTTGTCGAAAAGGATTGTTTTTTCTCGCAGAAAACTATAAAATTATTCTGACGTTTTTCTTATGTTTTTCTTACGAACACTTTTGATAAAAGGAACCCGCTTATTATGAAAAACCATTTGACCCGCATCTTCTCTAAACTCTATTTTCCCCTGATGTTCCTCCTCCTGATGGGCATGGACCTGGGTTTTCGCTTTCTCTATGCCGACCCCAGCGCCCATTCAGTGTTCTATGGGAAGGCATTTCTCTTCACGGTCTGCTGGTCCCTATTGATGTGCGGCATCCTGGCCCTCCTGCCCCTCCTGGCCCGGCGGATTGCAACGGTAATCCTTGTGCTGTTCTGGTGCTTTATCTTTCTGGTACACGGCGGCATGTACACCATCTTCGGCTCCTATTTTTCCTTTGCGGATCTGGCTTATGCGGATGATGGCGCCAAATTCTTCAACCTCTCCTATCTGCACTATCGAAAGGCGCTGATCTGCATGATCGCTGCGGCATTGTTCATTGCCGTCCTCATAGCAGCTCTCCTGCCAAAGGCATGCTTTCACTGGTACCGCCCGGTGATCGGCGCCGCCGTGATTTTCCTCTCCGCCGTCGGGATCTGGGCAGTGGACAGCACCCTGAAGGAGGCCGACAACGCCACCTTTACCTGGGACACCGTCTACTCCGCCAACTCGGACGCCTCCCTGTACTCCAACTTCACCGACTCCATCCGCTGTCTGCACATTGCCGGCAATTACCAATACCTGTTTCGCAGCCTGATGGTCTCCACTGGGATGGAGGATGCGCTGACCAACGGCGAAACCTACCAGCAGCTGGACGCCTATTACAGCGCAAGCCCCAAGGCCAACCATGAGAGCAATGCCATGACCGGCGCCTTTGCAGGCAAGAACCTGATCCTGGTTCTGTTGGAGTCCATTGACACCTGGCTGCTGACAGAGGACTACATGCCGAATCTGTATGCCCTCCAGCAGGGCGGCATCAACTGCGCCGACCACTACTCCCCCATGTTTATCTCTGCCGGAACCTTTGGCTCCGAGTACACGGTGAACACCGGCCTGCTGGCCCCCACCAACGGGGTCAACCCCAAGGCCTATTCCACCTACGCCTTTCCTTACTCCCTGGCCAACCTGTTCGAAGCCGCCGGCTACACGGCAAATTCCTTCCATTCCGCAAGCCCCAGCATTTACAGCAGGGGAATCATCCACCAGAACTGGGGCTACGAAGCCTATCACAGCTATGTGGAAATGGGTATGGACGACTACCAGTTGGACAGCCAAATGATTCGCGGCTACGATCAGATGGTTTCTGACACCCCCTTCTTCTCCTTCCTTCTCACCTATTCTGGCCACGGCCCTTATACCGAAGCGATGGACAACATCTCTGCGCCTCACTGGGAGGAGGTTTACGCCGCCGTGAAGCTTGATGAGCTGCCCGCCTCTATCAGCGAAGACGATTTGCAGGAATACTACCGGGCCGTGGCGCACGCCATGGAGACCGACGCCTTCATTGGCGAGCTGGTGGAGTCCCTGACGGCGGATGGGCATCTGGAGGACACCGTACTCATCTTTTTCGCGGATCACTACTGTAAATACATGACAAACACCGAGCTGGTTATGGAGCTGAAGGGTGCAGAGAACTCGGATCTGCTGTGCCAGACCCCCTTCTTTATTTACAGCGCCGGCACAGAGCCACTGACCATCACCAAACCCACCTCCACCATGGATATCACCCCCACCATTGCAAACCTGTTTGATCTGGATGTGAATTACGCCTACTACCCGGGCAATGATATCTTCGGGGAGGATGGCGGCTATGTGATCTTCCGAAACTACAACTGGTACGACGGAGAAATCTACTATTCCGCTGATTACGACGGCGAGATCACCGAATACATAGCCGATCGGAGCAAAACCGTCCGAACCTCGGTCAACATGGCTTGGGATACGCTGAGATGCAACTATTTCGCCCACCTGGAAAGCGGAAATCCATAAGGAGTGCGGCCTGCCCTTCTCTTTGCTTTTCCCTGCCATGCGCAAAGGCAAATCGCCATTTCACACTAGCGCAGCAGTTATACGAGTTTTGCAGCGCGCGCTGGGTTTCCCAGAAAAATCCAGGCAACGGGAATCCAAATGTAACCCGTAAAAAAACGTGATTTTTCCAAAAAAGCAATGAAAATGGGAAGCGGCCGCGGTACAGCTTCTCAAATGGCTCCATGTGCTCGCCCCTCTTTCTATAAAGCAGACGCAGCAGAGAAGGATTCGTTACAAAAAGCCTGAAAAAAGCTTTTTAGGAAATGATTGCCGGGTTACAACCGTTTAGTTGTAACAAAAAATCCAATTTCTGTTTCACGTTTTCGCTTATTTCGGTATAATGTAGGCAAGGAAAATGGAAAGGGGGAGACGTCATGCCTGATAAATTCACACCAGATCAGCAGAACGTAGTGTCCTTTAGCTTGATGGGCCCGGAGAGCGGCGGCCCCTGTATGGTTGATTCCAACGAGGGGCGGATTACCCGCATTCGGCCCTACGTTTACGACAAAGCATATACGGATGCCAACTGCCATCCCTGGAAAATTGAGGCCCGGGGACAGACCTTTGTTCCCCCGGACCGGGTGACCATCACCCCTCTGGGCCTGGGCTATAAGAGCCGTGTTTACTCGCCCAACCGGGTGAAATACCCGCTGAAGCGGGTGGACTGGGACCCCAAGGGGGAGCGGAACCCCCAGAACCGGGGCAAGAGCAAATATGTCCGCATCTCCTGGGACGAGGCCGCCCAGATCTGCGCGGATGAGCTGCGCCGGATGAAGGAGACCTACGGCCCCGAGGCAGTGCTCTGCGAAAGCGATATGCACGGAGAGGGCAAGCGGGTGGCCCCCAGCCATGGCTGTCCCAACCGGCTGCTGGCCCTGATGGGGGGCTATACTCTCCAGATGCGGAACATGGACTCCTGGGAGGGCTGGTACTGGGGCGCCAAGCACGTCTGGGGCATGGAGCCTGTGGGGGAAATGGCCCCCACCGCCAACCTGTACCCGGACATTGCGAAGAACACGGATATGCTCCTTTTCTGGGGCTGCGACCCGGAGACCACCCCTCTGGGTGTGGTGTCCCACATGCCCTCCCGGCTGTGCTACTGGTTCACTGACCTGGGAATTGAGAGTGTTTACGTCTGTCCCGACCTGAATTACGGTGCGGCGGTCCATGCGGACAAGTGGATCCCCATTCTGCCCAATACAGACGCGGCCCTGCAGCTGGCCATTGCTTACATCTGGCTCACTGAGGGGAGCTATGACAAGGATTATATCGCCTCACACACCTATGGCTTTGACAAATTCGTGGCCTACGTTATGGGGGAAGAGGACGGTATTCCAAAGACCCCCAAGTGGGCCAGCGGGAAGTGCGGCGTGAAGCCTTGGACCATCAAGGCCCTGGCCCGCCACTGGGCAAAGAAAACCACCTCCATCCTCCACGGAAACGGCGGCTGCTATATCCGGGGGCCTTATGCCACTGAGCCGGCCCGGCTGGAGGTCATGCTGCTGGGCATGCAGGGGCTGGGCCGCCCTGGCGTCCACCAAGGTAAGATGATCGAATGGAACATGTGGGCCAGGGATTTCCCGGTGCCCTATCAGGGGGACTTCGCCCCTAAGGTGCCTCAGATCTGCGACTGTCTCCGGGCGGTGGACGGCGACCTGCCGGACACCATTGACATGCGCCGCTATGACCTGAATGATTATCAGAAGGAGAAGGCCCCGGAGCTGGTGGAGCTGTTCAAGAAGCTGCCTGCCCCCAAGCAGTTTATCCCCCGCTGTATGGTCCACCGGGCCATTGTGGAGGGACACGCGGAGTGGTACGGCCTTCATTGCTTCTCCTCCTCCCAGCAGCCGGATAAGAACAACTACCGCAAGCCTACCAACATCTATCAGTTTGACAAGATTGTCTATCCACGGCCGGGACTGAGCCGGGTCCATATGATCTGGACGGATTCCCCCTGCAACGTGACCTGCTGGAACAACGGCAACCTGTTCACCGAGGCCTATCGGGATCCCTCCATTGAGACCGTCATTGCTCAGCATCCCTGGCTGGAAAACGACTGCTACTTTGCCGATCTGATTCTGCCCGTCTCTACCAAGCATGAGATGAGCGACCTGTGCAACGACCTAAGCTCCGGCGTGTTCCAATCGGTGTATCTGACCGGCCCCTGCTGTCCGCCTATTGGAGAGTCCATGACTGACTTTGATGTCTGTGTCAAGGTGGCAGAGAAGCTGGGCCCTGAATATGTCCGGGCCTACACCGGAAACGGACTGACTGAAGAGGACCGTGTGCGGTTTTTCTATGCGGCCTCTGGCTGTGAGGACTATATGAGCTGGGAGGAATTCCAGCAGCGGAAGATCTTCGTGGTGCCCTGCAAGGAGAACGCCCAGGAGATTCCCGCCGGCCTGTACAACTTCTATGCGGACCCGAAAAACAACCCCTTGAGCACCCCCACCGGCCTGTTGGAATATTCCTCCACCGACATTGAAAAATACATGCCCGACGATCCGGAGCGGCCCCCTGTGCCCCACTGGATTGAGAAGAGCGAAAGCCACGACGAGCGGCTGTCCTCGGAGCGGGCGAAACAGTACCCCCTGCTGTGCATGTCCAACCACGGCCGCTGGAGAATGCACGCCCAGTGTGATGATATCATCTGGAACCGGGAAGTGGAAACCATGAAGATTCGGGCCTGGGACGGCTACCAGTACGAGCCTATGTGGATCAACCCGATTACCGCCCAGGAGAGGGGCATTAAGCACCACGATATCGTCAAAATCTTCAACGAGCGGGGGATTGTGCTCTGCGCGGCCTATGTTACCCAGCGGCTGATTCCCGGAGTGGTCTATGTGGACCACGGCTCCCGGCTGGATCCCATCATCCCCGGCTGGCTGGACCGGGGCGGCTGCATCAACTGCATCACCCCCACCTCCATGACCTCCAAGAACTCCACCGGCATGGCAGTTTCAGGCTTCCTGGTGGAGTGCCAGAAGGTGACGGAGGAGGAATGTGAGGAATGGTCCACCAAGTACGCCGAAGCCTGGAACCGGACGCTGGATCCTAACGCCGGAGTGTGCCTGGCAGGCTGGCTGGCGGATGAGACCCAAGACGAGGATCCCACCGACGGTGTCCGCTGTCGGAAGGAAAAGGCGGGGGTTTGGCTTGGCTCCCGGCAGCCCCATGTGCCCGGAAAGGAGATCTGAGGGATGTCTAAGGTATTTGTCATTGACGTAGCCCGGTGCTCCGGCTGCCACAATTGCCAGCTCTCCTGCAAGGACGAGCACTGTGAAAACGACTGGCGCCCCTATGCGGCGCCCCAGCCCCCTACGGGCCAGTTCTGGTGCAAGGTCACCGATCACCCCAGGGGAACCATTCCCAAGGTAAAGGTTCATTACATCCCAACCCTGTGCAACCACTGCGACAACGCCCCCTGTATGGCCGCGGCGGAAAACGGTGCCATTTACCGCCGCCCGGATGGCCTGGTGGTTATTGATCCGGAGAAGGCGGTGGGCCAGAAGGGACTGGTGGAGGCCTGCCCCTATGGGAAGATCTTCTGGAATGAGGAGCTGAACCTGCCTCAGAAGTGTACCGGCTGTGCCCATTTGCTGGATCACGGGGCCAAGACGCCCCGCTGCGTGGAGGCCTGTCCCACCGACGCCATGAAATTCGGCGACGAGGAGGAACTGGCCGACCTGCTCAAGGATGCGGTGGTGCTCCATGGGGAGTACGGCACCCATCCCCGGGTGTATTACCGGAATATCCCCGGCTGCTTCCTGGGAGGCCTGGTCTATGACCCCGTGGAGGAGGAAGTGATTATCGGGGCCAAGGTCACGCTGACCCTGGCCAACGGCTCCACAAGGGAGACGGTCACCGACGGCTTTGGCGACTTCTGGTTTAAGGAGCTTCCGGAGACCACCGCCGCCGTCACCATCCAGGCCCCGGGATTCCTGCCCCGGACCTTTGAAGGGCTGGAGACCAAGGGCTGTCCCAGCCTGGGGGATGTGCCCCTGGAGCGGCCATGATAGTTATAAAAAGTCCGTGCCGCGTTTGCGGTACGGACTTTTCGCAACTTTGAGCGCGTTAAAAGATTTCCGGCAGCTTAAACCAAAGGAATACGCCGAAGGCAAAGGAGCAGGCATTTGCCAGCAGGGCATAGCTCCAGCTGCGGAGGCAGGAGGAATGGGGAGATGGGGGAGACGGACATAGCCCAACCCCTCAATAATAAATACCAGCAGCTCCACCGACAGGGTCAGAACCACCCGGGCCAGGAAGTCGGGAAGCTGGGTCAGGATGCTGTTGTTAGAGCGGATATAAAAAAGGAGAGTGGTGCTTCCGTCTGCGGCGGCCCACATGGTATCCAGACCGGCAGTGAAGCGGCTGTCAAAGACCTTCCGCTCACAGATGTGGCTGACGGCAAAGGTGTCCGATTCCGGAAAGTACACCAGAACCTTGAACGTGGAAGGGGATAGTAGGTCCAGGCGAAGGAACCGGTTTCTCCGCAGGGATCGTAGAACTGGAGGAAATAGAAGCCGTCCGGATCCTGGTATTCCACAAATTTCAGGTAGATGTCCTGATCCGCCCCCTGCTCGTGGTCCCGGATGTCCCGGGGAGTGGCCGCGCTGTAGGGGCCGGTGGAGCTGGTCTGGGAAAGCAGGGTGACGTAGTAGTCTTTCTCCGGCGGGTTTTCGAAACAGATGGTGACACTGGGCTTCGGCCCAATATCGGCACTGGCCGGAATGAGGAGGGCGGGAGCAAGCAAGAGGAGCACCAGGAACAAGGTGGTCAGCCGCTTTTTCATTGAAATCGCCTCCAATTGTGTCGACGCAAAAATCGTGGAATAAATGCTGACCGTGTTCTGCCAAAGCTCTCCCGGAATGGAAACAGAGATTAATCACGTTGTTACAGCTTAACAGTTGTGACCAAAACGCTGAGAGCCCTGGAAACAGGAGGTTTTTAAAATATTCGGTTTTTTCGTGTCGGAATGGTTACGCATTTTTACAAGAAAATCCAATTGACATTGGTATCGTTCTATGGTTTAAAATAAATGATGGTAATGGGGTGTAATATGCCCATTGAACAGTATAGGAAGCCGGAGGCGAGGTGTTAAGTTGGAAAAATGAGTGAGAAACGGAAACCAGGAGACAGCCGTAAGCGGACAGAACGGGCCAATCACGACCGGGATATCCGGCTCAGGCTGATGGCAAAGGACGGCGATAAAATCCTGCTTGCTCTGAACAGTGCGAAAATGGTCGGTGTGCTGTCAGAGATGGAAATTATGTATATGTTCATTGCCCGGAATGCCTATCAGTGCTTTATCCATCCCTTTGACGCGGAAGAGGGAAGATATAAGGCCTGGCCCATCAATGAAAAGAATACCGCCATGCTGAAAAACCTGGCACTGCAGACTGACCACCTGTTCGAGATCACACCGAAACAAAATATGGATCCCATGGGTGTCATGGTTGCGGCGGAACGGGGCATTATCGCATATCTGGACGCAACCGGCCAGCTTCCGGCGGAGGATACTGACTTTATGAGCTGGAAAGACGCACCCAAAGAGAGTGAAAGTGAAGGAGGCTAAAACTTGAAAACCTATAAGTTTGTATGTCGAAGCACCCGCGGCGGTTTTACCGAGTGGGCCAGCGTCTGTGAGGACGGCGTAGAGGTTCGGAGAATTGACCGCGACGTGTGGCAGGAAACTGTCCGCCAGTTCCGGGAGCGTGTTGGTGCTCAGCTGGAAGCCGAAGGCTATCAGATGGAAGAGCATCAGTATACACTGTAATCAAATAAGGAGGAAGGTGTACACAGTATGATTTATATTTCTGCACTCATCCAGCATCACGCGGGTCCCACCGGCGATGTGCTGATCGGAAAAAATCAGAACGGTGTTTGGGAATTCCCCCACGACCATGTCCGTGTGGGCGAAACAGAGCAGGAGGCGGTTGAGCGCCTGGTCTGGGAGCAGCTGGGCATGAAGGTGACGGCGGGCAAGCTGATCGTCCTTGGCCACAAGAAGCCCGCGGACGGCACTGTGGAGCATATCATGTGCGGCAACATTACCCACAACACCCACACCAAGTGTGATTTCCACTGTTACTATGAGGCAGTGAACAAGTGGCAGGTGGAGCCGAAGAGCGGCGTTTACACCGAGTTCAAGTGGGTCCACCCCTCTGAGCTGGGCCAGTATGGCTTTGAGGGCGACGATGAGAACTTCATGGCGAAGTATGATCCCTGGATCAACGGCCGGGAGATTCCCGAGCGCAGAATGTACTGAGGAGGCGGGGTTCGCATGAAAAAGTATCTGTTTGAGGCTGTCAAAAAGCAGCTGGAGAAGCCCACAGAGCCGAAGTATGTGTTCTGCGCCACCGCCAAGACTTTCGTTTACGCGGAGGACGAGGCCTCTGCCCAGGCGCTGGCCGGGGAGAAGCTGCGGAAGGAATATTACGGCTCCGGTATTCAGCTGGGCCAGGCCAAGTGCGTTGGCGTGTATGACCTGCCTGTGGATTGGAGCTATGGCTATGGGGACGCCCGCAAGAGCGGCCGCACCGAGGAATTGGGCGACCTGGTGGGCAACCACATGATTCGATAAGGAGGAAGAACGATGGATCTGGTTAAGAAGTATGTTCTCCGTCTTCCTGAGGGAATTGTCACAATGCAGAAGGACGAGCTGGTCCAGCGCGTGAAGGATATTCTGAAGGATCATCCCAGTGAACATATGTGTGCCTATCGTGTCTGGTACGAGGGCTTTGAGGGCTGCGGCATGCCCGGCAGCGATGTGTATGACGTCATCGTGGAGACCTTTAACTCCCTGAAGGATGACTGGAAGAATATCGGCCCCATGCGCTTTGAGCTCTATGGCGTTGTGGATCCCAGCTTTCTGAATCTGCACTATGCAGAGGCGCAAAAGACCTTTGACGCCCCCGGCGGCAGGCAGGAGATGCTGCTGCACCAGTACCACCTGGGCAAGCACTATCAGGGACCGGACGGCCGTGTGTTCTGGATTCCCGTCATTGAGGACTTTGATATGCGCTGCTTTGAGCGCAAGGATGGCAAATATGTGGGCAACATGGTGGAGATTGATCCCCGCTCCGAGTACGCCCGTCAGATGATTGAAGTGAAGTAAGGAGGAGCACGCAATATGGAAAAAATCGCCATGCGTTCCGACAGCAAGAGAGAACGTATTACCCACAGTGTGTGCGTCGGCGGCCCCATGACCCTGCATACCATTGACGGGGTCATTCGCCGCGTTCGCCCCATTGTTTTGACCGACGACGATCCCGCCGGCTGGGTCATCAAGGCCCGGGGCAAGGAATACACCCCCCAGCGCAAGACCACCATGTCCCTGCTGGGCTACTGCGAGCGGGATAAGACCTATGCCTATGACCGTCTGAAGTACCCCATGATCCGGGAGGACTTCGTGGAGACCCCCGACGGCAAGAATCGCAACACCGAAAACCGGGGCAAGTCCGGCTATCGCCGGGCCTCCTGGGACGAGGCACTGAGCCTGGTGGCCCGGGAGATCAAGCGCCTGCAAAAGACCTACGGCAAGGAGACCATCACCGCCTGCACCTCCTCCCACCACT
>CAYSNK010000022.1:0-16175 GCA_964432375.1 uncultured Oscillospiraceae bacterium
GGCGGAAAAGAGCCGCCGCCCGGCCGCAGACGATTAAATCAGAGTTTCCCTAAGTCACGATAGCTTTCAAACGGCGTGGCCCTGTGCGGAAACCTGTGCGGGGCCACCGCCATATCAGGCAATAACCATTGATGTTGTTGCCGCAATGAGGTGAAAGAATTGAAAAAACAGGATTTTAACGAGGACTGGCAGGTGCGATGCCTGACCCGGGAGACAGAGCCGAAACAGGTGACCTTGCCCCACGACGCCATGATAGACGAGCCCCGGGCCCCGGAAAGCTGCGGCGAGGGCAACATCGGCTGGTACATCGGCGGGGATTACGAGTATGTCAAGACCTTTACCGCCCCGGAGGAGTGGCGGGAGCTGACCGCCGTCCTGGAGTTTGAGGGGGTATACCACAACGCCGAGGTCTATCTCAACGGGGAAAAGGCCGCCTTCCGTCCCTACGGCTATACCAATTTCTATGTAGAGGCAAACCCCTTCCTCCGCTATGGGGCGGAAAATGAGCTGAAGGTGATTGCCCGCAATTCCGACCAGCCCAACAGCCGGTGGTACTCCGGCACCGGCATCTACCGGCCGGTGAACCTGTGGCTGGGCGGGAAGCGGCACGTCCTGCTGAACGGCCTGCGCATCCGCACCGTGGACTATCTGACCGGAAAGGTTGCGGTGAGCGTAAAGCTGTCTCAGCCGGGGGATCTGACGCTGGAAATCCTGTATGGCGGCCACCCTGTGGTCACCAGGCAGTTCCCGGCCCAGGGCAGCGAGGTATCGTGTACCGTCACCATCCCCAGGGCCAAGCTGTGGGACACTGAGCACCCCAACCTGTACACCGCCCGGGTCACGATTGACGACGATGTGGTGGAGGAGAACTTCGGCATCCGCACCCTGGCCTGGAACCCCCAGGAGGGCATGACCATCAACGGCAAGCGGGTGATCCTCCGGGGGGCCTGCATCCACCATGACAACGGCGCCCTGGGCGCCTGCGCCTTCCCGGAGGCGGAGGAGCGCAAGGTGCGGCTCCACAAGGAGAACGGCTACAATGCCCTCCGCAGCTCCCACAACCCCTGCTCCAAGGCGATGCTGGACGCCTGTGACCGGCTGGGTATGCTGATGATGGACGAGTATGTGGACGCCTGGTATATGCACAAGACCAAGTACGACTACGTCACCTATCTGAAGGACTGGTGGCAGCAGGATCTCAGCGACATGGTGGACAAGGACTATAACCACCCCTCCGTGGTGATGTACTCCACCGGAAACGAGGTGGCGGAAACCGCCCAGGAAAAGGGCATCCAGTTCACCGGCGAGATGACCGAGTATCTCCACAAGCTGGACGACAGCCGCCCGGTGTCCTGCGGGATCAACATCTTCTTCAACTTCCTCAGCTCCATCGGCTTCGGCGTTTACAGCGACGAAAAGGCGGAGAAGCAGTCCGCCGCCGCCGAAGCAAAGGAGAAGGGGAAAAAGAAGAAGGCCGTGGGCAGCGAGTTTTACAACAAGCTGGCCTGCCTCATGGGGGACAAGTTCATGAAGTTCGGCGCCACCCTCTACCCCTGCGACGTCAAGACCAGGGGGGCCTACGCCAATATGGACGTGGCCGGCTATAATTACGGCATCTGGCGCTATAAGAAGGACATGAAAAAATACCCGAACCGCCTGATCCTCGGCTCGGAAACCTTCTGCAAGGACGCCTGGCTCTTCTGGGATATTGCCCAGGATCATCCCCAGATCATCGGGGACTTCGTCTGGGCCGGCATGGACTACATCGGGGAAACCGGCATGGGAGCCCCGGAGTACGGGGACTACAAGCTGGCAGCCGACGAGACGCAGATGACCGGCGGCAACGGGCGCATCGACATCACCGGCAAGCCCCGGTCGGAGGCCGCCTACACCCGGGTTGCCCTGGGCCAGGCCACCGGGCCCCTGATCGCCGTACAACCGGTGGATCGGACGGATGACCCCGCCCTGACCGGCTGGGCCCTGACCCGGGCGGTGGAGAGCTGGTCCTGGAAGGGCTGCGAGGGGAAAAAGGCCACGGTGGAAGTATACGCCAGGGCCGCCCAGGTGGAGCTGATGCTGAACAATCGCAGCGTGGGCAAGAAGGCCGTCAGCAAGACCTGCCGCACCCTCTTCAAGGTGCCATACGAGAGCGGCGAACTGACCGCCATCTCCTATGACAGCGCCGGAAACGAGATCGGGCGGCAGACCCTGCGCTCCGCCGGGGACGCCGCAGTGCTCCAAGTCCTGCCGGAGGAGGAGACCGTCCGGCCCAACGGCCTTGCCTTTGTCCGCCTGCGTTACACGGACGCAAAGGGGATCTGGATGCCCCAGGAGCGGCATACGCTGAAGGTGCAGGTGGAAAACGGCACTCTGCTGGGCCTGGGCAGCGCCAATTCCTATGTGGTCGGGAATTACACCACCGACGTGACCGACACCTATTACGGCGAGGCCCTGGCGATCCTCCGGGCCAACGGCAGCGGAGACGTCCGGGTTTCGGTGACAGAGGACGAAGGGAAAGCCCCTGTCAGCGCCCTGATCCCCCTGGCGTGACCGCGAGACAATGATTGAGGAGATGCTTCAATGAATCAGAAACTGAACAAACTTTTACCGCCTACCCGAATCAAATCGTCCAGCGTAAAGGTAAAAGAAATGCTGTTCGGCTATCTGGCCGCCCCCTTCTGCGCCATGATTGCCAACGCCATTTTTGGGTCCTATCTGAACCGCTATTACGTTGACGTCCTGGGCTGGACAAAGTTCGGCGTGTTTGCCACGCTGCTGCCCATTGTCTCCACCGTTGTCGTCATTCTGGGCAACCTGCTGGTGGGGCAGTGGATTGACAACACCAGGACCGCCGCGGGCAAGGCCAGGCCCTATCTGCTGATCTCCATTCCCCTGGTGGCGGTGGCCATTCTCCTGATGTTTATGACCCCCACCAGCGCCGGGAACGGCGTTCAGATGATCTGGATTGCCGTGACCTATAACCTGTATTACGCCCTGGCCTATCCCTGCTACTACACGGCCCACAGCTCGCTGGTCTCCCTGTCCACGAGAAACGCCAACCAGCGGGGCCTGCTGGCCACCCTGTCCAACGCCTCCACCGTGGCGGCGGCGGGGGTGGGCGCCAGCATCCTGGCCCCCATCCTGCTGCAGCCCTTCATGTTCGTTTCCACCCCCACCGGCATCGACATGGAGGCCAGCTACGCCAACTGGCGCATTTTGTCCATCGTATTCGCCATTTTAACCGCCATCGGCGTGATCCTGGAGTATTTCTTCACCCGGGAACGGATCACCGAGGAAGCCCTGAAGCTGAATCTGAAGGAAGAAAAGATCCCGATGAAGAAGCATATCGAGGTCTG
The DNA here is from genome assembly GCA_964432375.1 of uncultured Oscillospiraceae bacterium. Classification (GTDB taxonomy): domain Bacteria; phylum Bacillota; class Clostridia; order Oscillospirales; family Oscillospiraceae; genus JAJQBJ01. The sequence continues at coordinate 3,357 of CAYSNK010000022.1, forward strand.
CACCAAGGACAAATACTGGTGGCTCGTCATCCTGTTCATTCTGGTGTTCCAGTTTGGGCAGCTCTGCAAGAACGGCTCCATGAGCTTTTATTCCCGGTGGATGTTTGACTCCGTGGTCAACTCCGCCGACCCCGAGAGCGCCTCTGCCGCGCTGATGTCCACCCTGGGGATCGTGGGCGGCCTGCCCTCGGTCATCGGAATGTTCATCGCCTGGCCCCTGGCCAATAAGCTGGGCAAGAAGCGGGCCATTGTCATCGGGCTCTGCTTCGCGTTCCTGGGCGGCCTGGTTTCCTTTATCAACGTGAACAGCTTCCCCATCGTTGTGGTGGGCGTTGTGCTGAAGGGCATCGGCATCATCCCGGCCCAGTACGTCATGCTGGCACTGATTTCCGATATTCTGGATCACCTGGAGGCGAAAAACGGCTTCCGGAGCGACGGATTTACCATGAGCCTGTACAGTTCCATCATGGTGGGCCTGAGCGGTCTGGGCATCGGGATCATCAACGGGATGCTGACCTTCTCCGGCTACAGCAACGTGGGCTATGCCGTAGACCCGGCCACCGTGACCCTGATCGAAGATGTGAGCACCTGGACCGGCGACATCATCTATCGCCAGCTGGGCGGCACCGAGGCAGTGCTGGCCTTCTCCTATCTTGCAATCGACGTGATTACCTTCCTGATCTCCATCCTGCTGCTGCGGAAGATGGACGTTGAGAAGCACGTTGCGGAGGATCAGCGGACCATTATTGAGCATCAGAAGGCCGCAGTTCTGGCGGAAGGCGGCGTCTGGGTGGAGCCGGAAGAGCGGGCCCGCCTGGAGCAGGAGGAAGCCGACCGTCAGGCCGAGGAGGAACGAATCCAGGAACTGAAGGCCCTGTGCGAAAAGAAGGGCCTGGACTTTGAAGAGGAAGAGCGAAAGTATCAGGAGAAGAAAGAGAAGCGGAAGAACAGCCTCGTCGGAAAGCTCCTGGGATAATTCGCCGGTAAACAAAACGGCGCTGTCCGTCTGAACCGATCCCCCTGCCGGCGGGTTTGATGCCGGCGGGGGGATTTGCCATCCATGCTGGGAGGAAGAAATATGAAAAAGAAAAAGATATGGAAGGGAATCGGGATCGGGGTCTGCGGGATCGTGCTGCTGGCGGCAGTCCTGGCCATCGCCTTCCACCGGGCGGCTTATGCGGTGTTCCGCAACCTGACCACGCCGGTGGTGGAGATCGACGAGACGGCGGTGTGGACGGGCGGAACCGTCTACGAGAACGTGGCTTATGCTACCGACTCAGAAAGCCAATACCTGGATCTCTATGTGCCGGATACGGCGGAGGGTACCCGGCCAAAGCTGTTTGTGCTCATCCACGGCGGCGGCTTTGTGTCGGGGGATTCCCAGACAAAACAGGCGCAGCTGATGTACCGGTACTTCCGGGATCAGGGCTACGCCTGCGCAACCGTCAACTACCGGCTGGCGCAGGAGGCGGCGTTTCCCGCAGGGCTCTCCGACTGCAAGGCGGCGATCCGTTTCCTCCGGGCTCACGGGGAGGAATACGGCTATGACGGGGAGCAGATCGCCGTCTTTGGCGAGTCCGCCGGAGGCTATCTGGCGGTGATGTGCGCCGTGACCAACGACGAGGAGTTTAACGGCATCCCCTTTATCGGCCAGGAGGAAATGGGGGACGTGTCCTCCCAGGTGGATGTGCTGGTGGACTACTACGGGCACATCGACCAGACCGGCGCGGAGGAGGACTGGAAGGCCCTGGGGATTCCCGGGGTGGTGATAAAAATCGCCAATACCTGGATCTCCGGCAGTGTGCTCCAGGGCTATGAAAGCGTGCAGTCCCTGTGGTTTCGCAAAAACGTCTCCGAGATGACGGAGGAGGAGCTTGCCGTTGTTGATCCCTACACCTATGTGCGGGAAAACGACCTTGCCGGCCTCTCCGTGTGGATCGTCCACGGGGACTGCGATATCACCGTCCCCTATCTGCACTCGGAGCGGCTTGCGGAGGCGCTGTCGGAAAAACTGGGGGACGAGTCTGTCCGCTATCACCTGGTTCCCGGCCAGGGCCACGCCGCCGACCCGCTGTACTCCGACCAGCTTCTCGGCGAGCTGAAGGACTTTCTGGACGAGGTGATGGCATAGCAGCCAATTTCATCGAAAACCCTGCGAAATCCAGTTGAAATTTGTTTCCGGAAATGATAGAATTATATTATGTATAGAATGTATTTCGGCAGGGAGAGAGGGATTCGGCTGTGGTCAGGATTGCGATTGTAGAGGACGACGCGCACTATGCCAGGGTACTCAGGCGCTACCTGGAGCAGTATAGCGCGGAGCGGAAAATTCCCATTCATATCGACGTGTATGGGGACGGCGACCAGATCGTGGAGCAGTTCCAGGCGCAATACGATATTCTCCTGATTGATATTGTGCTGCCCCTGCTGGACGGGATGTCCGCCGCCCGGGAAATCCGCGGCAGAGATCAGGAGGTCGAGATCGTCTTTATCACCAACTCCCCCCAGTACGCCATCCAGGGCTACCGGGTGGGGGCGCTGGACTATCTCCTCAAGCCCACAAATTACTTCGCCTTCTCCGAAGTGCTGACCCGCGCCATCGCGCGCAGAGGGCGCAACGAAAACCGCTATCTGCTGGTCAACGTCAAAGGAGGAAAGCGGAAGCTGGAGATCCGCCGCATCCGCTATGTGGAGGTGCAGGATCATGACCTGATTTTCCACACGCTGGACGGAAATTTTTCCTCCAAGGGAACCATCCGTGCTGTGATCCAGCAGCTTCAGGATCAGGACTTTTTCCTCTGCAACAGGGGCTATCTTGTCAATCTGGCCTATGTGGACGGGGTCAGCAGCCAGGACGTTCAGATCGGGGAGGACATCCTGCCCATGGGCCGGACCCGGAAAAAGGCGTTTATGGACGCCCTGAATCTGTATTTAAACCAGACTCCCCAGGCCCAGGGTCCCGGGGAACCCCAGGGGGAGGATTGAGATGGACGGGATAAGCGTGGACCTCACCAACACGCCGGGCACTTACTACGCCATTGCCTACGGGCTGAGCGCCCTCACCTATATCCATTTTAACCGGGAAACGGGCAGCCGGTGGCGCCGCTCCCCGACTTTCTGGGGCCTGTGGGCCCTGCTGATCCTGTTTATGACCGCCACCTACAACGTCCCCGTTGTGTGGTTTCTTCCCTGTATTCTTCTGGCTTTGTGCCTGATTTTCCTGATGCTGTACCTCTGCTGCCGCATGGATTTGACCAACACCATCTATTTCACCATGCAGGCTTTTGTGCTGGGAGAATTTGCGGCCTCCCTGGAATGGCAGCTCTTTTATTACGGCCTGACCGAAATGGGGCTGCCCCTCAAAATGTGGGTCAACCTGATCTTCCTCCTCTGCTGCCACGGCCTGGTCTTTGGCGTAATGTCGATGCTGCAGCGGCGTTTCTGGCAGGGGGCCCGGGAACTGGATGTCTCCAGGGAGCAGCTCTGGACGGCGGTTTTCATCACCGCGATCATCTACGCCGTCAGCAATCTGAGCTATGTGCTGAAGAACACCCCCTTCAGCAGTCAGTTCACCTCCGAGATCTTCATCATCCGCACCCTGGTGGACCTGGGGGGCGCCGCTATCCTGTTTGGCTATCACATGACGCTGCAGGACGCCCAGGACAAGCGGGAAATCGAGCTGCTTCAGCGTTTGGTTCGCCAGCAGTATGAGAATTACCGCATCTCCGAGGAGAGCATCGACCTGGTCAACCGGAAATACCACGATTTAAAGCACCAGATCGCCTACCTGAAAAGCGACATCTCCGAGGCGGAGCGGCGGGCCTATCTGGATGAGATGGAAAACGAAGTCAAGGTGTTCGAGGCGCAGAACCGGACGGGGAACCATGTGGTGGACGCCATTTTGACGGCAAAAAGCCTCCGCGCCGGAAAGCTGGGTATCCAGCTGGCCGCCGTGGTAGACGGCGCGGCCATGGCGTTTCTCCCCGTGTCGGATATCTGTTCGCTGCTGGGCAACGCGCTGGACAACGCCATCGAAGGGGCCGACCGGGTGAAGCAGCCGGAGGAGCGGCTGATCCGGCTTTCTGTCAACCAGGAGCGGGGCTTTTTGCGGCTTCGGGTGGAAAACCGCTGCGCGGAAACCGCCCCCCTGAAGGACGGTGCGCTCCCGGCCACCACCAAGGCGGACAAAGCAAACCACGGCTATGGGTTACGCAGTATGCAGCATATCGCCCAGCATCACGGCGGCTCCCTGAAAATTGAAAACAAGGACGGCTGGTTCCGGCTGTGGATTCTGATTCCCATGGAAGGCCGGGCGGAGCCGGCCCCGGAACCCTGAACCGATCCGGGGGAACGCTCCATCCAGGCGGCGGCAGTTTTGCCGCCGCTTTTCTGCTGCGGAATCTTTCCCCGGCCCTTGCAATCCCGGCGGTTTTCAGGTAACATAAAGGGAAGCTATGATATACCTTACACGGCAGGTGATCCCCATTGAAGCAGATTTTATGCCTCTCCGCCGCCCCCTGGCGGAAGCGCCCCTCCCGCACCCAGCGGTTTTTATCCCAGTTCTCCGACGCGGAAATCCTGTATTTCGAGCCCGGCTCCCCTACCCGGGCCAGGAAGGACTGCCTGCGGGCAGCCCCCATGACCTATGTCTACACCCTCCCCTATCTCCCCAAGGTGACGGAGGATCAGGCCCACCTCAGCCGCCTGTCCCACTGGAGGGTGCTGCGGTATCTGTTAAGCTGCATGAACTATCACCGCTTTGACCGCCCGCTGCTGTGGGTCTGCTCTCCCCTTTACAATGAGTTTCTCCAGGACATCCCCTATTCCGGCCTGATCTATGACTGCGACCAGGACTGGTCCCGCCTCCCCATCCTCTGGGAAAGCCAGCTGACGACCCGGGCGGACATTGTCTTTGCCGCCTCTGTGGGGCTGGAGGATCACCTCTCCCCTTGCAGCAAAAACATTGCGGTGGTTCCCAACGGCCTGGATTATGCCCAGTTCGCCCCCATCTCCACCGAGGGTCTCCCCTGCCCGGAGGAACTTCGGAGGCTGCCCAGGCCCATCCTAGGCTATGCCGGCACCGTCCGGCGGAACCTGAACCTCTCCCCTGTCTCCGCCGCTGCCGCCGCTCATCCGGAGTGGACGTTCGTCTTTGTCGGCCGGGTGCAAAAAGGGAACCCCTACGCCCGCCAGCTCCGGGGGCTGCCCAACGTCCATTTCCTGGGGCCGCGAAGGGCCGGGGAAATCCCGGCCTATCTCCGCCGCTTTGACGTGGGGATGTCTTTCCTGCGGGACGGGATGGAGGATGACGACGTCCTCTCCCCCCGGATCTATGAATATCTGGCCCTCGGGATGCCCATTGTCTCCATGTATCACCAGCTGCATCAGGAGGAATACCCCTCGCTGATCGAGTCTGCCTATTCCCCCCAGATGTTTGTGGAGATGTGCGAAAAGGTGCTGGCCGGCGACAGCTATGTGCGCAGGGATCTGCGCCAGGCCCTGGCCAGGGAATGTGACTGGTCCCTCCGCTGCAAGCAGGTCAAGGAAATTCTGGATCACTGCAAGCTGCTGGTGGAATGAACTTGACGAAGGGGGCCGGTTTTCCCGCCGCGTCCTTTGTGGATGCGTACAAAAATCCGTTTTTCCCCCAAGTGCCCTTGAAATCTCCCGTTTATTACGTTAAAATGGATGTATCCTAATCGAGATGGGGTGCAGGAATGATGCGCAGCATGGTCAGCCGGTTTCACCGCCTGTGCGAGGGAATCATTCTGCCCGAACTCCGTTCTCATTAAAAAATATACAGCAGGAAGCCTCCTTTTATTGCTTCCTGCTGTTCTGTTTCTATCAGGAGGTTGTGTCCCATGTCAAGGAAAGTTGCAGTCATTATGGGCTCTGACAGCGATTGGCCCACCGTCCGGGCCGCCTGCGCCGAGCTCAAGAAGTATCAAATCCCCTTTGAGGCCCATATTATGAGCGCCCACCGCACCCCCGCCCAGGCCGCAGAGTTTGCCCGGTCAGCCCGGGAAAAGGGCTTCGGCGTGCTCATCTGCGCCGCGGGCATGGCCGCCCATCTGGCCGGGGCCATTGCCGCCAACACCACCCTGCCCGTGATCGGCATCCCCCTGAAGGGCGGCGCCCTGGACGGCATGGACGCGCTGCTGGCCACCGTGCAGATGCCCTCCGGCATTCCCGTGGCGACCGTGGCCCTGAACGGCGCCAAGAACGCGGCAGTCCTGGCCGCCCAGATCCTGGCCGTCTCCGACGAAGGGCTTGCCGCCCGGCTGGATGCGGCCCGGGCGGAGATGGCAGAGCAGATCGCCGCCAAGGAGGAAATGCTCCAGGCCCAGCTTGCCGCCCTCTGATTCCGCCCAATGAAAGGAAAAATCTTCCCATGATACTAGAAACCACCGACAAGCTCCATGAGGAGTGCGGTATTTTCGGGATGTCCTGTCCCCCCGAGGAGGATCGTGATCCCGCCCTTGCCACCTACAACGCCCTGTTTGCCCTGCAGCACCGGGGCCAGGAGTCCTGCGGCATCACCGTAAACCGGGACGGGGAGCTGGTTCAGCACAAGGACCCCGGCCTGGTACACGACGTGTTCACCCCCGAAATCCTAAACAGTCTCTCCGGCGGTCAGATGGCCATCGGCCATGTCCGCTATGCCTCGGCCAACAGCGGCCGCACCGCCATCAACGCCCAGCCTATCACCGTACACCACGCCTCCGGCTCCATGGCCCTGTGCTACAACGGCAAGCTGGTCAACAGCAAAGCCCTGCGGGAAAGCTGCGAGAACCGGGGCGGCATCTTCCGCACCACCAACGACGCCGAGGTGATCTCCTATATGATCGTCCGGGAGCATCTGCGCACCAACACCCTGGAGGACGCCGTGCTCAACGCCATGCAGTTTATGATCGGCGCCTTTTCCCTGATCGTCATGGATCGCACCCGGCTGATCGCCGCCCGGGACCCCAACGGCTTCCGGCCCCTGTGCATGGGCAAGGTGGGGGGCTCCATCGTGTTTGCCTCCGAATCCTGCGCGATCCAGGCCCTGGGGGGGCAGATGATCCGGGACGTCCGCCCCGGCGAGGTCGTGGTGGCGGAACGGGGCACCATCCGCAGCTATGACTGCGAGATCCGGGCCAAGTCCTCCCTGTGTATGTTCGAGCTGATCTACTTTGCCCGGCAGGACTCCGTCCTGGACGGCGTCCCCGTGGGCCGGTTCCGGGAGGAGGCGGGCCGTATGCTGGCCCGGCGCAACACCGTCCAGGGGGATGTGGTGATCGGTGTGCCGGACTCCGGCCTGGCCGCCGCCCTGGGCTTTTCCCGGCAGTCCGGGATTCCCTACGGCATCGGCCTGGTGAAAAACCGCTATATCCAGCGCACCTTCATCCAGTCCCAGCAGTGGGAGCGGGACAAGTCCGTCCGCATCAAGCTGAACGCGGTCTCCGCCGTGGTTAAGGGCCGCCGGGTGATCCTGATCGACGACTCCATCGTCCGGGGCACCACCAGCAACCGCATCGTCCGGCTCCTCCGCCATGCGGGAGCCAAGGAGGTTCATATAAAGGTCACGGCCCCGCCCTTCCTGAACCCCTGCTACTTCGGCACCCATATCCCCACCGGCGGGCAACTGGCCGCCTATGGCCGCACCCCCCGGGAGGTCTGCGAGCAGATTGGCGCGGACTCCCTGCAATATATGTCCATCGAGGATCTGAAGGCCATTATGGACGGGCTGAAGCTGGGGGTCTGCGACGCCTGCTTCTCCGGCCACTATGTGCTGCCCGTTCCCAAGGGATAGGGTTTGCCACTGAGAAAAAAATTCTACCAGACGGAGGTTATACAAAATGAGCAATCTTTCCAAGTCCGACTCCTATGCCGCCGCCGGAGTGGACGTGACCGCCGGCTACGAGGCGGTCAACCGCATCAAGCCCCTGGTGGCTTCCACAAACATCCCCGGCGTCCTGGGGGGTCTGGGGGGCTTCGGCGGCCTGTTTGAGCCCAACATCCAGGGCCTCAAGCGCCCGGTTCTGGTTTCCGGCACCGACGGGGTGGGCACCAAGCTGAAGCTGGCCTTCCTGCTGGATAAGCACGACACCGTGGGGATCGACTGCGTGGCCATGTGCGTCAACGACGTTGTCTGCGGCGGCGCCTCTCCCCTGTTCTTCCTGGACTACATCGCCTGCGGCAAAAACGACCCCGCCCGGATCGAGCAGATCGTCAAGGGGATCACCGACGGCTGCAAGGAGGCCGGATGCGCCCTGGTGGGGGGCGAAACCGCCGAGATGCCCGGCTTCTATCCCCAGGACGAGTATGACCTGGCGGGCTTCACTGTGGGCATGGTGGACTACGACAGCATCATCGACGGCCAGAATTTGACGGAGGGAGACGCGCTGGTGGGCCTGGCCTCCTCCGGCGTCCACTCCAACGGCTTCTCCCTGGTGCGGAAGGTGCTTGGCATCAGCCGGGAAACCGTCAAAGTCTACTATGACGAGCTGGGCCAAACCCTGGGGGAGGCGCTGCTGACGCCCACCCGCATTTATGTCAAGGCGATCCAGACCCTGCTGAACAACGGAATCAATGTTAAGGCCGTCAGCCACATCACCGGCGGCGGCTTCTATGAAAACGTGCCCCGGATGATGGCCGGGGGGCTGTGTGCCCAGATTGATCTGAGGACCTTCCCCCGCCCGCCTATCTTCGACATCATCCAGAGGGCCGGCCATATCCCCACCCGGGATATGTACAACACCTTTAACATGGGCATCGGCATGATTGCCGCCGTCCCCGCCCAGGACGCCGGAAAAGCCCTCCGGCTGCTGAAGGCCGCCGGGGAGGAGCCCTATGTGATCGGCTCCGTGATCCGGGGGCCGGAGGGGGTCGAGGTGGTCTCGGAATGAAGCGCATTGCCGTCCTGGTGTCCGGCGGAGGCACCAATTTGCAGGCCCTGATCGACGCCCAGATCCGGGGGGAGATCGTTGGGGGCAAAATTGCCCTGGTGGTCTCCTCTTCCCCGGACGCATACGCCCTGGAGCGGGCAAAGGCCGCCGGCATCCCCAGCGCGGTCCTCAACAGGAAGGACTATCCGGAAAACCGGGCCCTGACCAGGGCCCTGGTGGAACTGCTCCGGGGAAAGGGGATCGACCTCCTGGTGCTGGCGGGCTTCCTGTATATCCTGACCGAGGAGGTGGTGGACGCCTATCCCAACGCCATCATCAATGTCCACCCCGCCCTGATCCCCTCTTTCTGCGGCCCCGGCGCCTACGGGATTCATGTCCACGAAAAGGCCCTGGCCTACGGCGTAAAGGTCTCCGGCGCAACTGTCCACTTTGTCTCCGCCCAGTGCGACGGCGGCCCCATCATCCTCCAGAAGGCTGTGGCCGTGGAGGAGGGGGACACCCCCCAGACCTTGCAGCTGCGCATTATGGAGCAGGCCGAATGGAAGCTGCTCCCCCAGGCCGTCAGCCTGTTCTGCCAGGGCCGGCTGGCGGTGGAGGGCCGCGTTGTTCACATTTTACCGGAAAAGGAGAACTGATTTATGGAACTGTTGGATCTGGCGCAGCATTTGCGCGCAAACTCCTACCCCGGCCGGGGCATCCTGTTGGGCCGCTCCGCCGACAACCGGTGCGCGGTGGCCGCCTATTTCATCATGGGCCGTTCCGCCAACAGCCGCAACCGGATCTTTTCCGTCACTCCCGACGGCATCCGGACTGAGGCCGCCGACCCCGCCAAGCTGGAGGATCCCTCCCTGATTATCTATCACCCCGTCCGCAAGCTGGGCAGCACCCTGATCGTCACCAACGGGGATCAGACCGACACCATCCGGGACAGCCTGGCCGAAGGCAAAAGCTATCTCGATGCCCTGCGCAAGCGCTGCTTCGAGCCGGATTCCCCCAACTACACGCCCCGGATCTCCGGCGTGGTGGAGCGGGACGGCTCCTACGCCCTTTCCATCCTCAAGAGCTTCTGCGGCAATCCGGCCTGCAACAACCGCTATTTCTATGAATACGACAATCCACAGCCGGGCTTCGGCCATTTTATCCACACCTATATGGGGGACGGCAGCCCCCTGCCCGCCTTTGAGGGAGAGCCGGAGCTGGTGAAGCTGGACTGCGACGGCGCCGACCAGCTTTCCAACCTGATCTGGTCCAACCTGAACCCGGATAACAAGGTCAGCCTCTATGTCTCCTATGTAGAGCTGGGCACCGGTCTGGCCCACACGCTGATCACCAATAAATACGAGCGGGTCTGAGTCCCCGCCCTGAGAAAGGACGATATTCCGATGAATGAACTGGCATTGAAATACGGCTGCAACCCCAACCAGAAGCCCAGCCGCGTCTATATGGAGGACGGCTCCCCGCTGCCCATCACCGTGCTGAACGGGCGCCCCGGCTATATCAACCTGATGGACGCACTAAATTCCTGGCAACTGGTTCGGGAGCTGAAAAAGGCCACGGGGCTGCCTGCCGCCGCCTCCTTCAAGCACGTTTCCCCTGCCGGCGCCGCCGTGGGCCTGCCTCTGAGCGAGGTGGAAAAGCAAATCTACTTCGTGGAGCCCGGCCAGGAGCTGACCCCTCTGGCCTGCGCCTATATCCGCGCCCGGGGCGCTGACCGGCTTTGCTCCTACGGCGATTGGGCCGCCCTGTCCGATGTCTGTGACGCCGCAACCGCCTCCTATCTGAAGGCGGAGGTCTCCGACGGCGTGATTGCCCCCGGCTACACCGAGGCGGCTCTGGAAATCCTCAAAACCAAGAAGAAGGGGAACTACAACGTCATCGCCATGGAACCGGATTATCAGTGCGCCCCTCTGGAGCGCCGCAGCATCTTCGGCATCACCTTCGAGCAGGGCCACAACGACCTGGAGATCAACGGGGATCTGCTGACCAACATCGTCACCGAGAACAAGGATCTGCCCGAAGGGGCCAGGCTTGACCTGGTGGTTTCCCTGATCACCCTGAAATACACCCAGTCCAACTCCGTCTGCTTCGTGAAGAACGGCCAGACCATCGGCGTGGGCGCGGGTCAGCAGAGCCGGGTTCACTGCGTCCGTCTGGCGGGCAGCAAGGCGGACAACTGGCGGCTGCGGCAGCATCCCAAGGTGCTGGCCCTGCCCTTCCTGGAGGGCATCAAGCGCCCCGCCCGGGACAACGCCATCGACGTCTATATTTCCGATGACGATCAGGACATTCTGGCCGATGGCCTCTGGGAGCAGACCTTCAATACCAAACCCCAGCCCCTGACCAAGGAAGAGAAGCGGGCGTGGATTTCCGGCATGACCGGCGTGGCCCTGGGTTCCGATGCCTTCTTCCCCTTTGGGGACAATATCGACCGGGCCAGCCGCTCCGGCGTCAAGTATGTGGTGGAGCCCGGCGGCTCCATCCGGGACGACGCGGTGATCGACTCCGCCAACCGGTATGGCATGGTCATGTGCTTCAGTGGCATCCGCCTCTTCCACCACTGACCGCCATTTTCAAACCAGTCAACGAGGGTTCCCCATGATTTTGGGGAAACTTGGAAGGAACAAACCTCTGAATCGGCGAGTGCGAATGATTCTTTAACGGACAGGAGTGTTAGCAGAAATGAAAGTATTAGTTGTCGGCGGCGGCGGCCGGGAGCACGCCATCTGTTGGAAGCTGGCCCAGTCCCCAGCCGTCACCGAGCTGTATTGCGCCCCCGGCAATGCCGGCATCGCCCAGATTGCCGTCTGCCTGCCGGTTGCCGCCACGGATGTGGCGGGCATGGTGGCCTGCGCCAAGGAAAACAACATCGACTTCGTGATGGTGGCTCCTGACGACCCCCTGGCCCTGGGCATGGTAGACGCCCTGGAGGCGGAGGGCATCCGGGCCTTCGGCCCTAGGAAGGGCGCGGCCATCGTAGAGGCATCCAAGGCGTTTTCCAAGAAACTGATGAAGAAATACCGAATCCCAACCGCCGAATACGCCGCCTTCACCGAACTGGAGGCCGCCGCCGCTTATATCAGGGAGCGGGGCGCCCCCATTGTGGTCAAGGCGGACGGCCTGGCCCTGGGCAAGGGGGTCACGGTGGCCCAGACAGTGGAGGAGGCCCTGTCCGCCCTGAATGACATGATGGTGGGCGGCAAATTCGGCTCCGCCGGGGGCACCGTTGTCATCGAGGAGTGCATGACCGGGCCGGAAGTCTCTGTCCTGGCCTTTACAGACGGCAAAACGGTGAAGCCCATGGTGTCCTCCCAGGATCACAAGCGGGCTTATGACGGCAATCAGGGCCCCAACACCGGCGGCATGGGCGCCATCGCCCCCTCCCCGAACTACACGCCGGAGATTGCCCGGCGCTGCATGGAGGAAATCTTCCAGCCCACCATCGACGGGCTGAACGCCGAGGGGCGCACCTTTCAGGGGGTTCTCTACTTTGGCCTGATGCTGACCCCCGGCGGCCCCAAGGTGGTGGAGTACAACGCCCGCTTCGGCGACCCCGAGACCCAGGCCGTCCTCTCCCTGCTGGATTCCGACCTGTTTGAAATCTTCAACGCCTGCATCGACGGCACGCTGGATCAGGTGGAAATCAAGTGGAAGGACGCTGCCGCCTGCTGCCTGGTGCTGGCCTCCGGCGGCTATCCCGTCAGCTATCAAAAGGGCTGCCCCATCTCCGGACTGGAGCAGGTGGAGGGAGCCATGGTGTTCCACGCGGGCACCAAGCGAAACGGGCAGGGCCAATTCGTCACCAATGGCGGGCGGGTGCTGGGCGTCACCGCCGTGGCCCCCACCCTGGACCAGGCCATCCGGCAGGCGTATGACGCCGCGAAGCCCATCACCTGGAAGGATATGTACTTCCGTACCGATATTGGCCGGG
>CAYSNK010000023.1:0-6484 GCA_964432375.1 uncultured Oscillospiraceae bacterium
CTCCTTTCCGGGCGGAAAGGTTGAAAAGCAGGGCGCGGTTGTGTTATAGTTATATGTATCGAGTACAGAACGAGGTTAAAGCAAGATGCAGAACATTCAGTATTTCCCCGGCCACCACACCAGGACCCGCCGCCAGATCGAGGCGGATATCAGGCTGGTGGATATTGTGGTGGAGGTGATAGACGCCCGAATCCCCCTGTCCAGCCGGAACCCGGATATCGACCAGTTGACCCGCAATAAGCCCAGGATGATCCTGCTGAACCGGGCGGATCAGGCCGACCCCGCCATGAACAGGGTCTGGGCCGAGCATTTCAGGGCCGCCCACTGGTATGTGATGGAGACAAACGCCAAATCCGGCGCCGGTGTCAGCCAGTTCCCCGCCGCCGTAAAGCGCGTTTTGAAGGATCAGATCGCCGCCTGGCAGTCCAGGGGGCTGGTGGGGCGCCCGGTTCGCGCCATGGTGGTGGGGGTTCCCAATGTGGGCAAATCCACCTTTATCAATCAGGCGGCAAAGCGGAAGTCCGCCAGGGCGGAGAACCGCCCCGGCGTCACCCGGGGGAAGCAATGGGTGACCATTGACCGGGGGCTGGAGCTGCTGGACACCCCCGGCATCCTCTGGCCCCGGTTTGAGGATCAGAATGTGGCCATGCGGCTGGCCTTTACCGGCGCCATTAAGGATGAGGTGCTGGATATTGAGGATCTTGCCTTTGAACTGGCGGAGCTTCTGGCCCGCCGCTATCCCCAGGCCCTTGAGAACAGCTACCGGATCAAGCTGCCCCAGGCGTTCAGGGGCTGGGATGTGCTGGAGCTGGTGGGACGGAAGCGGGGCTTCCTGAGCCCCGGCGGTGAGGTGAATCTGGAGCGGGCCGCCCGGCTGCTGCTGGACGATTACCGCTCCGGCAAGCTGGGCCGGTTTACGCTGGAGACGCCGGAGGAGTTCAGCCATGAATGATCTGTGGGAAATCGAGCGGGGGTGCTTCGGAGAGGGCTTTTCCCTGGTCTGCGGCGTGGATGAGGCCGGAGCCGGCCCTCTGGCCGGAGATGTTTACGCTGCGGCGGTGATCCTGCCCCGGGGGCTGGAGCTGCCATATCTGGACGACAGCAAAAAGGTGACCCCCAGGCGCCGGGAGGTACTCTGCGGGCAGATCAAGGAGGCGGCCCTTTGCTGGGCCATCGGCACCGCCACCCCCCGGGAGATCGATGAGCTGGATATTTTAAACTGCCGGATGCTGGCGATGAACCGGGCCATCGCGGGGCTTTCCCTGCGGCCGGATCTGGCCCTGATCGACGGGAACCGGAACCACGGCAGCAAAATCGCCATTGAGATGCCGAACCGCACCTTTGTCAAGGGGGACTCCCGCTCCGCGTCCATCGCGGCGGCCTCGATCCTGGCCAAGGTGTCCAGGGATCACTATATGGAGGAACTGGCCCGGCAGTATCCGGAATACCGGTTCGACAGGCACAAGGGCTACGGCACCAAGCTGCACTACGAGCTTCTGCGGAAATACGGCCCCAGCCCCGTACATCGAATGACCTTTTTAAAGAACCTATGAAGCATACAAAAGAGCTGGGCCAGACCGGGGAGCGCCTGACCGCCGCCTATCTGGAGGGGAATGGGTACAGAATCCTGGCCCGGAATTATCACAGCCGGTGGGGTGAGGTTGACCTGATCGCGGAAAACGGGAAGTACCTGGCCTTTGTGGAGGTCAAGCTGCGAAAGGACAGCGGATTCTCCACGGCCCGGGAGTCTGTTACCCCGGCCAAACAGAAGAAGCTCCGCCAAACCGCGCTGACCTATCTCTCCGAGCACGGGCTTGACCGCCAGCCCCGGTTTGATGTGGCGGAGGTCTACCTCCCGGCGTCCGGGGCGGCAAAGATCGAATATTATGAGGATGCGTTTCAATAATTCAAGCTCCTGTGAAGCGGCGCTTTCACAGAAATCATCGGGCGGCGGCGCTGGGAAACGGCGATGGATCTTCCGCCGCAGAGGAAAGGGATAGGAACTATGATTCAGATTTTTGACGGACATTGCGATACGATCCTGCGGGTGGTCAGGTGCCCCGATGCCCACATCGGCGGGACCGGCGGCCAGTGGGATCTGGACAGGGTGGAGCCTGTGGCCCGAGTCGCCCAATTTTTCGCGTTCTTCTGGGATTCCGCCCGGGCGTCGGAGCCCGCCGAGGTCCTCCTGAACCGTTATTACACGGCCTTCCGCCGGGAGATGGATCTGTTCCGGGGCCGCATCGTCCAGTGCCGCACCGGGGAGGAGATCGACGCGGCCTTTGCCTCCGGCAGGCACGCGGCGATCCTTTCCGTGGAGGGCGGCGAGCTGCTGGACTGCCGCATCGACCTGCTTCACCGGGCCTACGACATGGGCGTCCGGGCGGTGAATCTCACCTGGAACCACGCCAACGCCCTGTCCGGCTCCAATGTCCAGGAGCCGGAGCGGGGGCTTTCCCCGCTGGGGGTTCAATTTGTCCGGGAAATGGAGCAGCTCGGGATGCTCCCCGATGTCTCCCACCTGTCTGAGGCAGGCTTCTGGGATGTAATCGAAACCGCCAAAAAACCCATTATCGCGACCCACTCTAATAGCAAAAACACCTATTTTCACTCCCGCAACTTGACGGATGAACAATTTCAGGCCATAATAAAGAATCATGGAATCGTGGGCTTGAACGGATACACCCGCTTTATCGGGGAGGGCGAGGTGACTCAGCTTGACCTGCTGGGGCATCTGGAGCATTTCCTGGCCCTGGGCGGGGAAAAGAACGTCGCCCTGGGCGGCGACTGGGACGGCTGCGAGAGCCTGCCCCGGGGCTGGACCGGTATATGGAACTGGGCGGATTTTTACGAGCTGCTCCTGAGCCGGAACTATTCCGAGGAACTGGTACAAGACCTCTTTTTCAACAATCTGATGAGGACAGTGAGGCAATTATGAAATATGTGAGCACAAGGGATCGGACACTCCGCTACGACGCGGCCCAGGCCATCGCCATGGGCCTGTCCAGAGACGGGGGACTGTTTACCCCCATAGAGCTGCCCGAGCTTCCCCCTGCGGCGCTGGATGCCCTGACGGGCATGACCTATCAGGAGCGGGCCGCCTATGTGATGAAGCTGTTTCTGGAGGACTTTTCCCGGGAGGAGCTGCGGGGCTTCGCCGCCAAAGCCTATTCCGTCGGGAAGTTTGACACCCCCGCCATTGCCCCGCTCCATCAGGTGGACGGCAACACCTGGTCCCTGGAGCTGTGGCACGGCCCCACCAGCGCCTTTAAGGACATGGCGCTGCAAATGCTGCCCTATCTGCTGACCGCCTCTCTCTCCAAGACGGAGGAGGATAAGACCGTCTGCATCCTGGTGGCCACCTCCGGCGACACCGGCAAGGCCGCGCTGGAGGGCTTCCGGGACGTGGACCGCACCCGCATCCTGGTGTTTTATCCGGAAAACGGCGTTTCCGAGGTGCAGAAGCTGCAAATGCGCACCCAGGAGGGGGACAACGTGGGGGTCTGTGCCATCGTGGGCAATTTCGATGATGCCCAGACCGGCGTAAAGGCCCTGTTCTCCGACGAGGCCCTCCGGGGCACCCTGGCGGAGCGGGGCTACTTCCTCTCCTCCGCGAACTCCATCAACTGGGGCCGGGTGCTGCCCCAGGTGGTCTATTACATTTCCGCCTACTGTGACCTGCTGCGGGACGGCAAGATCCGTCCGGGAGAGAAGATCAATGTCTGTGTGCCCACCGGCAACTTCGGCAATATCCTGGCCTGCTTCTACGCAAAGCAGATGGGCCTGCCGGTAAACCGGCTGATCTGCGCCTCCAATGCCAACAATGTGCTCACCGATTTTCTGAAAACCGGCTGCTATGACCGCAACCGCACCTTCTATACCACCACCTCCCCGTCCATGGATATTCTGATTTCCTCCAATCTGGAGCGGCTGCTTTTCCAGCTCTCCGGTCAGGATGATGCCCTGGTTCGGCATTATATGGCCCAGCTGAACAGCACCGGCAGGTATCAGGTGGGCGGCGATATCCTGGCCCAGATCAGGGAGAATTTCTCCGCCGGGTTCTGCGACGACGAGGGCACCAAAGCCGCCATCGGCGCCATGATGCGGGAGCATCATTACCTGATCGACACCCACACCGCCGTTGCCTTCCGCGTCCTGGCGCAGTACCGGGCGGAGAGCGGCGACCAGACCCCCACGGTGGTGGCCTCCACCGCCTCCCCCTTTAAGTTCTGCGACGCCGTGCTCCATGCCCTGGGGGTGGAGGAGGTGCGCCCCGGCACCCAGGCCCTGGATCAGCTTGCCCAGGTGACCGGCTGCGCCGGCCCCCTGCCCCTGATCTCCCTGAAAGACAAGGCCCCCCGGTTTGACGGCAGTGTGGAAACGTCCGAGATGCTGAACACGGTGCTGGGCTTTCTGAAGTAAGGCGGCCATGGCACTGTTTGCGATTGGAGACCCCCACCTGTCCCTCTCCGTCAATAAGCCCATGGAGGTATTCGGCGGGAATTGGGTCGGCTATGTGGAAAAGCTGAAGCGGGGCTTTTCCGTCGTTGGGCCGGAGGACACGGTGGTGCTCTGCGGCGACCTTTCCTGGGGGATGAATTTTGATGAGATCCGGGAGGACTTCCGGTTCCTGGATCAGCTCCCCGGAAAGCGGAAGCTGCTTCTCAAGGGCAACCACGACTACTGGTGGACCACCGCCAGCAAGCTGACGAAATTTTTCGCCGGGGAGGGCTTTCAGACCTTTGAACTGCTTCATAACAACTGCCGCCTTTATGGGGATGTGGCCCTGTGCGGAACCAGGGGCTGGTTCCTGGACGAGGAGCAGCAGCCCCACAATGAGAAGGTGTTCCGCCGGGAACTGATCCGGCTGGAAACCTCCCTGAAGGCGGCAGGGGACAGAGAGAAGCTGTGCTTTCTTCACTATCCCCCCCTGTACCAGGGGTATTGCTGCCGGGAAATTGTAAGCCTGCTGGAACAGTATCAGGTGAGGGCCTGCTATTACGGGCACCTCCACGGCGGAAGCCAGCGCCTTGCCATCGAGGGGCGGCAGGGCAATGTGGAATATCATCTGGTCGCCGCGGACTATCTGAACTTTGTCCCGAAAAAAATTTTAGAATAATTGGAAATAAGTGTGGAAACTTTGTAAAATATCTGATAAACTATTAAAGTTAGCGTATTCTGCAAACTATGAAATCAAGCCGGGTTCGGCTTTTTTACAGGAGGAACAAACAATGAATTTGAAAAATGTTGAAAAGCAGGAGAAGGGTACCGCCGTCCTGACGGTTGAAGTCACCGCCCAGGAATTTGAGGCGGCCATCCAGCAGGTTTATCTCCGTCAGAAGAACCGCATCCAGATCTCCGGCTTCCGCAAGGGCAAGGTCCCCCGCAAGATTATCGAGAAGATGTACGGCGCCGATGTTTTCTATGAGGAGGCCATCAACGACCTGTATCCCGAGGCGCTGGCCGATGCCGTCAAGGAGGCCGGCCTGG
This sequence comes from uncultured Oscillospiraceae bacterium, assembly GCA_964432375.1. GTDB lineage: Bacteria > Bacillota > Clostridia > Oscillospirales > Oscillospiraceae > JAJQBJ01. The sequence continues at coordinate 5,491 of CAYSNK010000023.1, forward strand.
AGATCGTGGGCTATCCCAAGGTGGAGATGGAAGGTACCCCCTCCGCAGAGGGCTTTACCTTTCAGGCCACCATCGGCCTGAAGCCGGTGCCCAAGCTGGGCCAGTACAAGGGCCTGTCCGCGCCCAAGGCCGAGGTCGAGGTCACGGAGGAGGATATCCAGAAGGAGCTGGCGCCCAAGATCCGTCAGGCTTCCCGCCAGGAAACGGTTGAGCGCCCGGCGGAGAACGGCGACACCGCAGTCATCGACTTTGAAGGCTTCAAGGACGGCGTTCCCTTTGAGGGCGGCAAGGCGGAGAACTATTCCCTGGAGCTGGGCTCCGGCTCCTTTATCCCCGGCTTTGAGGAGCAGGTCGTGGGCATGAGCGCCGGCGAAGCAAAGGAGATCAGCGTCACCTTCCCGGAGGATTACGGCGTGGAGGATCTGAACGGCGCGCCTGTGGTGTTCAAGGTCACGGTTCACGAGGTCAAGACTTCCATTGCCCCCGTTGTGGACGATGAGTTCGCGAAGGACGTTTCCGAATTTGACACGCTGGAGGAACTGAAGGCTGATCTGGCCAAGAAGCTGGAGAAGCGCCGCAAGGAAGAGGCGGAGCGCGCATTCAAGGACGCCATCCTCTCCAAGCTGATCTCCGGCATGGAGGCCGAGATCCCCGAAACCATGGTGGACTTTGAGGCTGACCAGATGATCGAGAGCTATGCCTCCCGGTTTGAGGATCGGGGCTTTACCTTTGAGCAGTACCTGCAAATGATGGGGATGACCATGGATGGCCTGCGGGAGCAGACAAAGGTGGCCGCCCTGCGGGAGATTCAGTCTAACCTGGCCTTTGGCGCGGTTGCCGAGGCAGAGGGCATAGAGGTTTCCGAGGAGGAGGTCGCTGCCGAGTACGCAAGCCTGGCGGAGCAATATGACCTTGACGAGGACGATGTCCGGGACCGCATCCCGGAGGAGGATGTGAAGCGGGAAATCCAGCTGAAAAAGGCCCAGGAGCTGGT
>CAYSNK010000023.1:6584-16122 GCA_964432375.1 uncultured Oscillospiraceae bacterium
AGAAGCGCCCGCCGCCGAGGAGACACCTGCCGAAACAGAAGAAGCGCCCGCCGGGGAATAATTTTCCGCCATTCGGATATAATGGCGATAGTTTCTGCCGCCAATGTGTTTTACGGGGCAAACGCCGCGAATGAAAAGGAGATTTACTATGAGTTTAGTTCCCTATGTTGTTGAACAGACCAACCGGGGGGAAAGATCCTATGACATCTTTTCCCGCCTGCTGAGTGACCGTATTATCTTCCTGTCCGAGGAAGTGAACGACACCACCGCCAGCCTGGTGGTGGCCCAGATGCTGTTTCTGGAGGCCCAGGACCCGGATAAGGACATTCAGTTCTACATCAACAGTCCCGGCGGCTCCGTGACTGCGGGCATGGCGATCTACGACACCATGCAGTATATCAAGTGCGACGTTTCCACCATCTGCATCGGCATGGCCGCCAGCATGGGCGCGTTCCTCCTGTCCTCCGGCGCCAAGGGAAAGCGGATCGCGCTGCCGAACGCCGAAATCATGATCCACCAGCCCTCCGCCGGGACCCAGGGCAAGGTGACGGACATGGAAATTGACGTGGAGCACTTCCTGAAAATCAAGAAGAACCTGAACGAGATCCTGGCCCGGAACACGGGGAAGCCTGTGGAGCAGATCAAGCGGGACAGCGAGCGGGACAACTGGATGTCCGCCAACGAAGCCCTTGACTATGGCCTGATCGACCAGGTGATTCATCAGAGATAATTCTATGGGATCTCCGGATCAATCGCCCGGGGGCCGGACGCCGGCCCCTGTCGATTGAATCAGGGCTTCCCTGTATTCTCCGGAGGGGATCTCGCTCCCCTGCGGTTGGAAGAGGAGAAATCATGGCAAAAAATGAAAAAAGCAGGGGAGTGTGCTGCTCCTTCTGCGGCAAGAGCCAGGATCAGGTCAGGCGTCTGATCGCCGGCCCCGGCGCCTATATCTGCAACGAGTGTGTCAGGGTTTGCCTTGACATCATCGCCGACGACGAGGATCGCAATGACCCGGCGCCGTCCCTGGAGATGCCGGGAGAAATCCCCACTCCCCGGGAAATCAAGGCGGTTCTGGATCAGTATGTGATTGGCCAGGAGCGGGCCAAGGTCGCCCTGTCCGTGGCGGTTTATAACCACTATAAGCGTATTCTCTACGGCGGGGATGACGAGATCGAGCTGCAGAAGAGCAATATCCTGCTCATGGGGCCCACCGGCTGCGGCAAGACCCTGATCGCCCAGACCCTGGCCCGGATTCTGAAGGTTCCCTTCGCGATTGCGGACGCAACCACCCTGACGGAGGCCGGTTATGTGGGGGACGATGTGGAAAATATTCTCCTCCGCCTGGTGCAGGCGGCTGATTATGATATTGAGCTGGCCGAGCGCGGCATTATCTATATCGACGAGATGGATAAAATCGCGCGAAAGAGCGAAAATACCTCTATCACCCGGGATGTTTCCGGCGAGGGCGTGCAGCAGGCGCTGCTGAAGATCCTGGAGGGCACGGTTTCCAACGTCCCGCCCCAGGGCGGCCGGAAGCATCCCCATCAGGAGTTTATCCAGATCGACACCAAGAACATCCTGTTCATCTGCGGCGGCGCCTTTGACGGCATTGAAAAGATCATCGAAAGCCGTCAGGATCGCTCCGGCCTGGGCTTCGGCGCGGCGGTCACCAGCAGGAAAGAGCGCAACGTGGGCGCGATTATGAAGGATGTTCAGCCCCACGATCTGATGAAATTCGGCATCATCCCCGAGCTGGTGGGCCGTCTGCCGGTGCTGACCACCCTGGATTCCCTGGATGAGGACGCCCTGGTTCGCATCCTGACGGAGCCCAAGAACGCCCTGGTCAAGCAGTATGAAAAGCTGTTGGAGTATGACCATGTTGAGCTCTGCTTTGAGCCGGAGGCCCTGCGAGAGGTGGCCCACCTGGCCGTGGAGCGGGGCATCGGCGCCCGGGGCCTCCGGGCCATCCTGGAGGAGACGATGACGGAGCTGATGTTCGATCTTCCCTCCGACCACACGGTGAGCAGGGTCATCATCACAAAGGAGTGCATCACCAAGGAGGGCCGGCCCCTTCTGGAGCATCAGGAGCAGGCGTCCTGAGAACCTCCCCCCCGGGGAGATGCTTTCCCATCGCCGTAAATAACGAGTAGGTCAAACTGCCCGGTTATGCCGTGCGCGTCACGGCCACTTGATACATTGCCGCGCAGAGATAGCTGGCCAACAAGCTGTATCTGTGCGGCCTTTTTTCCCCTGAAAGGAACCTATTGTATATGGAAAACGAAGCGAATATCAAAACCATGCCGGTTATCGCCCTGCGGGGAATCACCATTTTCCCGGGAATGCTCCTGCACTTTGATGTGGGCCGGGAAGCCTCCGTCCGCGCCCTGGACGAGGCCATGGACGGGGACCAGTCCGTCTTTCTGGTGGCCCAAAAGGATCTGACTGTGGAGCACCCGGGCCTGGAGGATCTGTGTACCGTGGGCACCATTGCTACCGTACAGCAGATCCTGCGTCTGCCCGGCAACAACGCCCGGGTCATGGTAGAGGGCAAGGAACGGGGGACGATCACCGCCCTGCACAAGGAGAAGCCCTATCTGCTGGCCTCCGTCCAGGCCCTTCCTGCCCCGGAAATGCCGGAGCACAACTCCCCCCGGGTGGAGGCCCTGGTTCGCCAGACCTACGAGCTGTTTGAGAAGTACAGCGAACTGGCCGACCGGATCGCCCCCGATGTGGTCCTGACCGTTATGGGAACCACAGAGCCGGGCTACCTTGCGGATTATATTGCCCAGAACATTGTCCTCCGGGGGGAGGACAAGCAGGTCATTCTGGATGAACTGAAGCCCATCCGCCGTCTGACCAAGCTGAACCAGCTGCTCCGCCGGGAGATCCGTATCCAGGAGATGGATCAGGATCTCCAGAACAAGGTGAAGGAGCGCATCAACGACTCCCAGCGGGACTATTATCTGCGGGAGCAGATGAAAGCCATCCAGGAGGAGCTGGGGGAGGACGAGGACAACGAAATCGCGGACTACCGCAAGCGGATCACAGCGGCGAAGCTGCCCAAGGACGTGGAGGAAAAGCTGCTGAAGGAGCTGCGCCGGCTGGAGAAGCAGCCCTTCGGCTCCTCCGAGGCGGGGGTGCTCCGCAATTACCTGGATATTTGCCTGGAACTGCCCTGGACGAAGAAATCCAGGGAGAGGATCAACGTGGCCCAGGCGAGGAAGATCCTGGACGCCGACCACGATGGGCTGGAAAAGGTCAAGGAGCGGATTCTGGAATTTATCGCGGTGAAGCAGCTTGCGCCCCAGCTCAAGGGACAGATCCTCTGCCTCTACGGGCCCCCCGGCGTGGGCAAAACCTCCATCGCCGCTTCCGTGGCCCGGGCGATGAACCGCAAAATGGCCCGGGTGTCCCTGGGCGGCATACACGACGAGGCCGAGATCCGCGGCCACCGCAAAACCTATGTGGGGGCCATGCCCGGCCGTATCATCACCGCCATCAGCCAGGCGGGCACCTGCAACCCGCTGATCCTGCTGGACGAGATCGACAAGATCGGCTCCGACGGCCGCAGCGACCCGGCCTCCGCCCTGCTGGAGGTTTTGGATGCCGAGCAGAACGCCACCTTCCGGGATAACTTTATCGAGCTGCCCTTCGACCTGTCCGATGTGCTGTTTATCACCACCGCCAACGACCTCTCTCCCGTCCCCAGGCCCCTGCTGGACCGCATGGAGGTCATTGAACTGGTCAGCTATACCGATGAGGAGAAGCTGCGCATTGCGAGGAACCACCTCCTGCCCCGGGAGCTGGAGCGCCACGGCCTGAAAAAGAGCCAGCTCCGCCTGACGGATGACGCCATCCGGGAGATGATCACCGCCTATACCAGGGAATCCGGCGTCCGCCGCCTGGAGCAGGAGATCGCGGCCCTGTGCCGCAAGGCGGCCATGCTGATCGTTTCCCAGGAGGTGGACAAGCTCACCGTCACCGGGGACAATCTGGAGGAATATCTGGGCACCCGGAAGTACACCCCCGAAAAGCTGGCCTCCGCCCCCATTGTGGGGGTCGTCAACGGCCTCGCCTGGACGAGCGTGGGGGGCGAGCTGCTGGAGGTGGAGGTCAACACCATGCCGGGCGCCGGGAAGATCGAGCTCACCGGGAACCTGGGACAGGTGATGAAGGAATCCTGCCAGGCGGCCATTTCCTGCATCCGCAGCAGGGCAAAGGAGCTGGGCATTGACCCGGACTTCTACAAAAATACGGACATTCACGTCCACTTCCCCGAGGGCGCTGTGCCCAAGGACGGCCCCTCCGCCGGCGTCACCATCACCACGGCCATTGTCTCCGCCCTGACCGGCACCCCGGTGCGCAACGACATTGCCATGACCGGGGAAGTGACCCTGCGGGGCAGGGTGCTTGCCATCGGCGGCCTGCGGGAAAAGACCATGGCGGCCTATCGCAACGGCATCCACACGGTCATCATTCCGGCGGAAAACGAGAAAGACCTGGCCGACATCGACCAGACCGTCCGCAGCGCCCTCCGCTTTGTGGCGGCGGAGCAGGTGGATCAGGTGCTGGCCGAGGCCCTGGTGAGCAGATCCGCAGTGGGGAGCCGGAGGAGCGTAACCGCCCCCCGGGAAGGCGGCGCCGCCGAAGTCAGCATTCACGCGTGAGGAGGGCCGCCATGAACTTCAATCAAGCGGAATTTGTTCTCTCCGCCGCCTCAAAGCGGGACTTTATCCATGACGGTCTGCCCCAGGTGGCCTTTGCGGGCCGCTCCAATGTGGGAAAATCCTCCGCCATCAACCGGATTCTGAACCGGAAGAATTTTGCCAGAGTGGGTTCCGCGCCGGGAAAGACGGTTCACGTCAATTACTTCCTCATCGACAACCGGATGTATCTGGTGGATCTGCCGGGCTATGGCTACGCCAAGGTGTCCCGGGCGGAAAAGGAGCGCTGGGCCCGGCTGATGGAGAGCTATTTCGCCGATCCGGACACCATTGATGTGGGGGTTCTGATCGTAGACGCCCGCCACAAGCCCACGGAAAACGACGTGACGATGGCGGAGTGGTTCAAGGGAACCGGCGCGGCCATGATCGTGGCTGCCAACAAGGTGGACAAGCTGAAAAAGAGCGAACTTGAGCCCAACCTGAAAACCATCCGGGATACCCTGGGGCTGGACGGGGCCGCGCGGCTGATCCCCTTCTCTGCGGAGAAGGGAACCGGCAGGCAGGAACTGATCGACGCCATCCTGGAGCTGGCCGGGCTATCCGGGCCGGGGAACTGACGAAACCAAACGCCATGCACGGATTTCCTGTGCATGGCTTTTTGGGAAGCTCCGGATCAATCGCCGGTAACGCGTTTGTTCAGAGGTTCCATAGAGATACCATGTCAACAAGAAAGGACGGGAGTTCAGTTGAAAGAGAAAACCCGAACCATAGGCTACATCTGTCCTCAGTGCCGCCAGCCGGTGATCGTGGAGCGGACGATATTCTCCCTCTGCGCGGCCAAGTCTGAGATCGTCTGTCCCTGCGGCAAATCCATCCTGACCATCCAGCCGGAGGAGGCCGGGTTCCGCCTCAGCGTGCCCTGCGCCTTTTGCGGGAAGGAGCACAGCGCGGCGGTGCCGGAGCGGGCGTTCCTCTATCAGCGGGCCATTTCCATGGCCTGTCCCGCCTCCGGCCTGGACACCTGCTACGCGGGGGAGGAGCAGCCGGTGTTTGCCGCCATGAAGCGGCTGGAGGAGGCCATGGATCAGCTGGAGGAGCGGCGGGAAGCGCCCGGGGAGGAAGGGAAAGAGGACGCCCCCGGCGCCTTCCTGAATGAGCTGGTCATGAAGGAGGTTCTGGAGGAAGTGCGGGATATTGCGGGCCGGGGCGGTATTTCCTGTGAGTGCGGCAGCGATCAGTGGCGCGTCCGCATCCACTATTCCTCCCTGGAACTGACCTGCGCCCGGTGCGGCAGCAGCATGAGGCTCCCCGCCGCGACCCAGAGCGATCTCACGGATCTCTGCTGCAAGGACAGGCTGGTCATCCGGAAAGGGCGGTAGAGATGGACGTATTCTTTGAAAAGACCTTTCAGGTGACGACCCGGGAGGAGGAGCGGTTCGGACGGCTCCGCCCCTCTGCCCTGCTCGCCTTTATGCAGGACGCGGCGGCGGGGGCCGCCATCGCGCTGAATGTGGGCCGGGAGCAGCTGGTGGCGGAGCATGGCGCCTTTTGGATGCTGACGCGGGTTTGGTTTCAGTTGAAACGGCCCATCCGCCTGTGGGAGAACCTGACCATCCGCACCTGGCACCGGGGAAACAAGGGCGTCCTGATGTACCGGGATTTTGACTTTTATGTGGACGGGGAGCCGGTGGGCGAGGCAGTCTCCGTCTGGGTGCTGGCCAATATCAGCACCCACGAGGTGATGCGGCTGTCCGTTTTGGGTGAACTGAAGAACAGCACCGGCGGCAGCCTGATGAAATCCAAGACCCTGAGCAAAATAAAGATGCCCGGGAATCTGGCCCTGGACGAGGTGCGCCGGATGCACAACAGCGATCTGGATGTGAACGCCCATGTGAACAACACCCGCTACGCGGATTTCGCCGAGGATTCCGCCCATGTGGAGAACCTGACGGAGGATCGGTTTATCGAGTCCATGACCATCGGCTATGTGAAGGAGCTCCGGGCGGGGGAGGAGCTTTCCCTGCTGACCGCCTGGGAGGGGGACGTGTGCTGGGTTCGGGGCGCCGGCAGCCGGGGAGAGGCACGCTTTGATGCCCAAATTGTGCTGGGGAAAACCCCGAAAGTGAGTGCGGAATGACGATTGACTTTCCGGGAAAGCCGGGGGTATAATGATTTAATTGGTTTTATCTCCGCTTCCCCCGCGCAAGGGACGGGAGAGATCTTATGAAATTGGAGGCAGAGCGATATGGCGTTTATTTGTTCCGAACCTTCCCATACCTTTAGCGAATACCTGCTGATCCCCGGCTATTCCAGCGAGGACTGTATTCCCGACCGCGTGAGCCTGAGAACCCCTTTGGTCAAGTTTAGAAAGGGCGAAAAGCCCGCTCTTTCCATGAATATCCCCATGACCTCCGCCATTATGCAGGCCGTTTCCAACGACACCCTGGCCGTTGCCCTGGCCCGGGAGGGCGGCGTTTCCTTTATCTACGGCTCCCAGACCATCGAGCAGGAGGCCGCTATGGTGGGCAGGGTCAAGGCTTATAAGGCCGGCTTTGTGGAGTCCGACTCCAACCTGACCCCGGAAAACACCCTGGCCGATGTGCTGGATCTGAAGGAGAAAACCGGCCACTCCACTGTGGCGATCACCGACGACGGCACCGCCCACGGCAGGCTGCTGGGCATCGTGGCCAGCCGGGATTACCGCATTTCCCGCATGAACCTCGACACCAGGATCGCCACCTTTATGACCCCGCTGGACAAGCTGGTGGTGGCCCCCAAGGAAACCACGCTGAAAGAGGCAAACGACATCATCTGGGACAACAAGATCAACACCCTGCCCATCGTGGACGAGGCGGGCAAGCTGGTCTATATGGTGTTCCGCAAGGACTACTCCGCCCATAAGGAATATCCCCTGGAGCTTCTGGACGACAAGAAACGCTATGTCGTCGGCGCCGGGATCAACACCCGCGACTATGCCCAGCGGGTTCCCGCCCTGCTGGAGGCCGGCGCGGACGTGCTCTGCATTGACTCCTCCGAGGGGTTCTCCTGCTGGCAGGAAAAGACCCTGGCCTGGATTCGGGAGCGGTACGGCGACACGGTAAAGGTAGGCGCCGGCAACGTGGTGGACGCCGATGGCTTCCGCTTTCTGGCGGACTGCGGCGCGGACTTTATCAAGGTGGGCATCGGCGGCGGCTCCATCTGCATCACCCGGGAGCAGAAGGGCATTGGCCGGGGCCAGGCCACCGCGCTGATCGATGTGTGCCAGGAGCGGGATCGCTATTATGAGGAGACCGGTGTTTATATTCCGGTCTGCTCCGATGGCGGCATTGTCCACGACTATCACATCACCCTGGCGCTGGCCATGGGCGCGGACTTTATGATGCTGGGCCGTTACTTTGCCCGCTTCGATGAGTCCCCCACCAACATCGTCCGCATCAACGGCAACTACATGAAGGAGTATTGGGGGGAGGGCTCTGCCCGGGCCAGGAACTGGCAGCGCTATGACCTGGGCGGCGCCAGCAAGCTGAGCTTTGTGGAGGGGGTTGACTCCTATGTCCCCTATGCGGGCTCTTTGAAGGATAATGTCAACGAGTCCCTGTATAAAGTGCGCTCCACCATGTGCAACTGCGGCGCGCTGACCATCCCCGAGCTGCAAAAGAAGGCCAAGCTGACCCTGGTTTCCGCCACCTCCATTGTGGAGGGCGGCGCCCATGACGTGCTGCTGAAGGACAGCGGCGGCGCCGGCATCAACAAGTAATTCATTCTGCGGAACCTCTCATACTGTATATGCACTGAGAAGGAAAAGTAACGGCGTACCCGCTGGGCAGAGAACCCCTGGCCGGTGAAAAGGGGAGAGCGGGCGCCGTGAAATACGCCTTTGAGCATCCGCCCCAACGGGAAACCCAGTAGGCGCGGACGGGCAAGCCCGTTATAGCGGCGAGTCACGGACTCACTGAGGCGGCCCCCGCGAGGGCGCCGCGATTCAGAGGTGGTACAGCAAGAAATTTGCCCTCTGTCCCAACGGACAGGGGGCTTTTTTTCACGGGGGATCAACATGGGGAAGGAAAATGAGGAAAAGCTGAAAAAGCTGGAACGGAAAGAGAAAGGCGCCCGGCTGGCCGCGGGAGCCGGTTTTCTGCTGGGGATCATCGGCAGCTTTTTTCAGCGGGACCTGCTGACCTCCGCAGTCCTGACTGCCGGGTTCATCGTGGGCTATCTGATGATTGTCCGGGGTGTTTTCGGTATTCTGAAAGCGAAATACCTCCCGCCGCCGGAAAACCCCAAGCGGGACCCCGTTGTGAACCAGGCCATGTCCATACTGTTCGGCGGGCTGATCCTCGGGCTGTGTATTTTCGTGCTGATCCAGGCATTTATTGAAATATAAAACTAAAATATGAAAAAGGAGAATGAAAGAAATGACCCTGTATGAAGAGCTGGTGGCCCGGGGCCTGATTGCCCAGGTGACCAACGAGGAAGAGATCAAGGATCTGATCAACAACGGCAAGGCCACCTTCTATATCGGCTTTGACTGTACGGCGGACAGCCTCACCGCCGGCCATTTTATGGCCCTGACCCTGATGAAGCGCCTGCAGGCGGCGGGCAATAAGCCCATTGCCCTGATTGGCGGCGGCACCACCATGATCGGCGACCCCTCCGGCCGGACAGATATGCGCAAGATGCTCACCAAGGAGGACATCGACCACAACGCCGAGTGCTTTAAGCGCCAGATGGAGCGCTTTATCGACTTCTCCGACGGCAAGGCCCTGATGATCAACAACGCCGACTGGCTGCTGAACCTGAATTATGTGGAGCTGCTCCGGGAGGTGGGGGCCTGCTTTTCGGTGAACAATATGCTGCGGGCCGAGTGCTATAAG
>CAYSNK010000024.1:0-15580 GCA_964432375.1 uncultured Oscillospiraceae bacterium
TGGATTCCCTGCCGGAACAGGACGCAATTCCTGTTCCGGCAGGGAAATTTTCATGGCGTTCTTCCCGGGAAGGGCTTCTGACTGCCCCGCCGGCTCGCCCCTTTGCGGGGCAAGGGAAACTCAATAGGACTGCTGTCCGTTTGTCTCGTCGTCATAGAACTTCGCGTGGATCACCTGAACCGCCCGATCCGCGTCCGCGATGTCCACCAGGACGGAAACCTTGATCTCGCTGGTGGAAATCATGTTGATATTGATGCCCGCGCTGTACAGCGCCTCGAACATCTTGGCCGCGACGCCCGGCGTGTTGATCATGCCGGCGCCCACCACGGAGATCTTCGCAACGTGGTCGGAAACCTCAACGGCGTCGAAGCCGATGCTCTCCTTGTTGTCCTCCAGGACCCGCCTGGCAACCTCCAGATCAGACTTGGCGACGGTGAAACTGATGTCCTTCTGCTCCTCCCGGCCAATGGATTGCAGGATGATATCCACATTCAACCGCTCCTTTGCCAGCAGGGAGAAAATTTTAAACGCGACGCCGGGCTCGTTTCTCAGGCCAACCAGCGCCAGGCGGGCTACATTTTTATCCTTGGCAACGCCGCTTATATGGGCCTTTTCCATTTTCCTCACAACCTCCTTGACTTTGGTTCCGGGCTTGCCGGAAAAGCTGGAGAGAACCTCCAGATTTACATGATACTTCTTCGCCATTTCCACAGAGCGGTTATGCAGCACCTGGGCGCCCACGCTGGCCAGCTCCAGCATCTCGTCAAAGGTGATCTCATCCAGCTTGTGGGCGCTGGGTACGCAGCGGGGATCAGCGGTGAATACGCCGTCCACGTCTGTGTAAATCTGGCATACATCCGCGTTCAGGACGGCAGCCAGCGCCACCGCCGTGGTATCAGAGCCGCCCCGTCCCAGGGTGGTGATGTCGTCATATTTGTTGATGCCCTGGAAGCCGGCCACAAGCACGATCCTGCCCCGATCCAGTTCCTCCGTGATGCGGCCCTTGCCCACCTTTTTGATGTGGGCATTGCCGTAGGACGAGTCCGTCCGCAGCCCCACCTGCCAGCCGGCCAGGGAGACAGCGGGATAACCCATGCCCTGGATGCACATTGCGGCCAGGGCAACGGACTGCTGCTCGCCGGTGGACAGCAGCATATCCATCTCCCGCTTGGACGCCTTGGGATTCAGCTCCGCCGCCTTTTCAATCAGATCATCCGTGGTATCGCCCTGGGCGGACAGTACCACGACCACTTCATTTCCCGCCCGATAGGTATCCGTGATGATGCGGGCAACATTGCGTATCCGCTCGGCGTTTGCCACAGAGGAGCCGCCGAACTTCTGAACAACCAATGCCATGAATGAATAACCCCCTAGAGTTTCTTTCTTTCTCGATTCTTTCCAATCTATGCTCTCATCGGAACGCGGTCAACTCAGGACACGCATCACAAATTCAGCAGAAACCCCCGCCTGCTTCAGGGCCTCGTCCAGCTCCGGGCGGGTCAGTGTCTCGTTGGTCAGGAACGCGGCCTTTTCCGCCCCCGGCTCAGACAGCTTTTGGGCGCCGGTGATCACCAGGCTGTTGGCTGCCCGGACATACCAGCGGCTTGCCACCTCGCTCAGCGGGAACACGGTGTCCGCGCCCCCCTCTTCCCAGTTCAGCAGCAGGCGAAGATGCTGATGCTTGGCGGCATCGATCACGTCTGCCACAACTGCGGAGGCGGTGGGCAGTTTCCCCGCGCCCCGGCCGTAGAACATCACCTCGCCGATGGCGTTCCCGATGACCGTAATGCCGTTGAACACATCGTCAACATTGGCCAGGGGATTCTCCTCGCTGACCAGATGGGGCGCCACATAAGCGCAGACCTTGCCGTCCTCCCGGCGGATCGTGCGGCCCAGCAGCTTGATCCTGTAATTTGCCTTGTCCGCGAAGGTCACATCCTGCAGCGTGATGCTGGTGATGCCCTCCGTTGGCACCTGCTCGGGGTAGATGTGGCGGCCAAAGGCCAGGGAGGACAGGATGCAGATCTTGCGGCAGGCGTCCTGCCCCTCCACATCGGCGGAGGGGTCCCGCTCGGCATAGCCGTTGGCCTGGGCCTCCGCCAGCGCGTCCTCAAAGGACACGCCGGACTTGATCATGCGGGTGAGGATATAATTGGTGGTGCCGTTCAGGATGCCCACGATCTGGCTGATCCGGTTCCCCGCCAGGCAGGAATTGATGGGGCTGATAATGGGAATCCCGCCGCCCACAGACGCCTCGAAAAGATAGTTGACGCCCCGGGACTTTGCCAGCTGAAGCAATTCATAGCCCTTGGCGGCCACCAGTTCCTTATTGGAGGTCACCACGCTCTTGCCCGCCGCCAGCGCCCGCCGGGTGTATTCATAGGCGATCTTCGCGCCGCCGATGGTCTCCACCACGATATTCACCTGGGGGTCCTGCTCAATGACGGAAAAGTCCTTAACAAACCGGTCCGCAAAGGGGCTGTCCGGAAAATCCCGCACATCCAGAATATATTTCAGTTCCAGCTTGTCCCCCGCCTTCTCGGAAATCTGCCGGTTGTTCCGCTCGATCACTTCCGCCACGCCGGAGCCAACCGTGCCAAAGCCTAAAATTGCCACTTGAAACATAGTAACACCTCATTATTATTTGATATAGCCGGTTATCCGGCCAAAATTTCACACTTGATCACATGATCCAGCCCTTCCAGCCGCTGAAGCAGGGTTTCCAGCTCACAGCTCAGTCCCCCGGTCTCTGCGGCAATGGTCACCGCCGCGCAGCCGTTCACCGGGATGGTCTGGTTGATGGTCAAAATATTTCCGCCCCAGGCCGCGAACTCCGCCAGGATGGAGCTGAGCACGCCGGGTTCGTCCTTCAGGAGGGCCTGAATGGTGACGATCCTCCCGTTCATCATGTCGTTAAAGGGGCGGACGGTGTCCTTATACTTATAAAAGGCGCTCCGGCTGATCCCAACCCGGCGCACTGCCTCGTTGACCGTCTGCACCTCTCCAAGCTCCAGCATCTGCTTTGCCTCAGCCACCCGGAGGAATACCTCCGGCAGCGCCTGGGCCTCTACAATATAATATTTCGGAATCCTGCCCATACTTCGCCCTCCTCTGTCCGCCCAGCGCGGTCATTTGTTTTCGGCGATGGTCTTTATTGTAACATTTCTCACCCAAATCCGCAACCGGTTTTCCGCCAAAAAACCATGGATTCTTCCGCTTTTTTCGACGGGATTTCTGTCAAATTGAACAACCCCCTGTCCCCCGGGGAGGGACAAAACCGAAAAAAGTGCCTGCCGCAAGCATCGCTCGCAGCAGGCACGGTCAGGCGGCCAGGATAGAGAGGGAGATCATCCCGTGGTATGGCCGGTATCGCCGCCGGCGGTCTCCCCTTCATTGCCGCCGGGATCACCGCCGGGCGTTTCCCCATCGTTTCCGCCGGGGTCATCGTCGGAGGGCTGATCGTTGGGGGTCTGCCCCTCCGGCGGCTCAGAGGTTTCGGGGGTCTCCGTTTCCTCCGGGGTGGGGTTCTCCACCTCCTCCGAGTAGGACGCATAGCCGAAGGACATCAGCCAGGGCAGAGTATACTCCTCATCCTGGGGAGAGACATGGAGAGAGGACAGATCCCGATCCACATCCAGGACGGAAATCTTTTCAATAAATTCCTCGGAAATGCCGCTGCCCGCCAGCTGGAACGCGGAGGTGCCGTCAATCGGGGCATAGGTGCAGACGTCCACAAAGGTGTGCACGGCGCAGCTCTCCGTCGGCTCGTCTCCCACCAGGAACACGCCGGTGGTGACGCGGCTGCCCCGCTGGTCGCTCTTGCAGGCGGAGGTGGGGAGCCCGCCGGAATCCAGACAGTAGGAAACCGTTACGGTTTCACCGGGCACATTGAAGTCCTTATAGGGCAAAAGCTCATGGATCGCGCTCATGACCTTATTCCAGGTCAGGGTGGAGGGGTTGGTGGTGGTGGAAATCTCCTCGTTTTTGCTGTAACCGCTCCAAACAGCCGCCGTGTAGTAGGGGGTGTACCCGCAGAACCAGCGGTCATAGTTGCTGGTGGTGGTGCCGGTCTTGCCTGCGGCGGGCATATTGTCCAGGGCCGCAGCGGTGCCGGTGCCGCTCTTCACCACTCCCTGGAGCAGCTGGGTCATGTAAAAAGCGGTGGAGGACTGGATCGCCTGGCTTCCGCTGCCGTCGTGCTCCAGCAGCACAGAACCCTCAGCGGTTTCCACACTGGTGTACAGATACGGCTCCGTATAAATCCCGTCCCGGGCAAAGGTGGCGTAGGCGGCGGCCATTTCAAAGGTGGTCACGCCGGTGGTCAGGCCGCCCAGGGCCAGAGGCGCCAGGGCAATATCGGTCTGAATTTTGCCGGAGGTCGTCTCTCTGGACTCCACCAGGGTGCTGATGCCCAGCTTCTCGGTCAGGAACGCGTAGGAGCGCTCCGGGGTCAGCTCCGCCAGCACCTGGACCGCCGCCGCGTTGGAGGATTTCCTGACCGCGTCCGTGACCGACATCAGGCCGTTGTAATACTTATAGGAGTTGACCGGCCAGCTGCTCCCCGCCTCCTCATCATAGAGGTATGGGAGATCCTCCACCGCAGAGCTGGGCAGGAGCAGCCCATCGTCAATGGCGGGAGCATAGACCGCCAAAGGCTTGAGGGCGGAACCGGGCTGGCGCTTTGACATGGTGGCCATGTTATAGAGCAGGTTGCCGCTCTTTTCCCCTACGCCGCCGTATAGCGCCACAACCGCGCCGGTGCTGTTATCCACGATGGTGATCGCGGACTGAAGCTGCTGCCCGTTGGCGGAGGTGTAGTTAAAGTTGCTTGTATCCTCATACACGCTGTCCACAATGGACTGGATGGTGGGGTCCATGGTGGTGTAAATGGACAGGCCGCCGGAATAGAGCAGCAGGTTTGCGCCCTCCTCAGAGTATCCGGCCTCCTCCAGGTCGGCCTTCACCTCAGAAATCACAGCCTCAACAAACCAGCTATAAGTGCTGCTTTCCCCGCTCTCCGAGTCCTCCTCGTCCTGGGCGTACTTGTCCACGAACTGAAGCTCCTCCGCCTTCGCTGCGGCGCACTCCTCTGCGGTGATGTAGCCCAGCTCCTCCATCTTGTCCAGAATGGCGATTTGCCGCTTCTTGTTGGCCTCCAGATGGGTCATTTCCACGGGATTGCCGTCCTCGTCCGTTGTTGTCATAATGGTGGTCAGCAGCGGGTCATACCGGCTGGGGTTGTTGGTGATGCCGATCAGGGCCGCGCACTCTGCCAGATCCAGTTCGGAAACATCCTTGCCAAAGTAAGCCTGGGCCGCAGCGCCCACGCCGTTGCAGCGCTCCCCCAGATAAATGATGTTCAGATAATACTCCAGGATCTCGCTCTTGGAATGGCTTTTCTCAAACTCCAGCGCCTGGAAGATCTCCGTAACCTTGCGCTTGACGGTCACATCGTCATTCTGGGTCACGTTTTTGATGAGCTGCTGGGTAATGGTGGAGCCGCCGTAGGAATCGCTGCCCGTCAAAAGGCCCAAAACCGCGCCGGCGGTTCGCTTCCAGTCCACCCCCTGATGGGTGTAAAACCGCTGATCCTCAATGGCCACCGCCGCATTCAGCAGATTCTCGGGCATATCATTGTAATCCACCCAAATCCGCTTGGTTTCGGAGTCCAGAGTGACCAGCTCCTCATATTCGCCGGTATTGGAGTTTAAATAATAGAGGACGGAGTTTTCGCCCAGATTATAGCTTTCCAGCTCCACCGTGGTCTGGGGCATGATCACGTCTTTGACAAACACGGCGCCGTAGCAGCACACGATGGCCGTGGTCAGCACCCCCATCAAAAGAATCGTGCCTAAAATCCCAAAAAACCACTTGCACACCTTCCCGATCACCCGTCCCGCTGTCCTGGGGGCGGAAGAACGGCGTTTTCTGGCCTCTACCTTCTTTTTTGCCATAGCCGGCACCTCACTTTCTCCCATTCCGGGGCCAAAGGCCCCTGCGATTCCGGAACCTCTGAACATACACGCCACCGGCGCTTCGCTCAGGGCTTCCTTATCATAACGCAGGATCGCCTCCGAAAAAAGGAGTTAAATTCTTAAATTTTTCTGTAACATCCATATTGTATCACAAAGGGCTCCGGCTTGCAAATCATTTACGGGAAACCGGGAAATCCCCAGGGCGCCGAATCCGTGCCCTGGGGATGGCTCATTCGCTCAGGCGAAAGTAATTCACGATAATTGCGGCTCCCTGGGCGCGGGTGCAGGTCTGACGGGGCGCCAGGAATGTGGTGCCGTCGCGGACGACCCCGCTGATGACCCCGCAGCCAACCGCCCATTCCACGGCGGTTTTGCTCCAGGTCAGCTCCCCGCTGTCCGGATAAGCGGAGAGATCCGCCTCCTTATCCGGGTAGAGGGCGCCGAATTTTTCGTTGTAGTTGTACAGGATCGAGGCGAACTGCTCCCGCGTCAGCTCGTCATCGGGGCAGAACCGGTTATCCCCCATGCCGGAGATAATCCCGCTTTGCTGGGCCCAGGCCACCGCCTCCGCATACCAGGCCGAGGCGGAAACATCGAGGAAGGTGCTCTCCTCCGTCACCTGGGGATTGCCCGCCGCCAGATAGACGGAGTACAGAACCTGGACAGCCTGTGCCCGGGTCATGGCCAGTTCAGGGGAAAAGGTGGTGGCGGAGGTTCCGGCGAAGTAGCCCTTCTGATACGCCTCCCGCACATAGGGGTAATACCAGCTGTTGGGGTCCACATCGGTAAAGGGCATCAGCGCCCCCTCCACCTGGGAATAGACCCGATACATGATCTGCCGGGCAATATTCCCCCGGGTGTCCGACTTGGATTCCTTGTTGGAGGGCCGCTCATAGTCGTAGCAGAAGCGATAGCCCGCAGTATAAGCGCCGTCCCCGGTGTTTGGCGCAGACGTCAGGGCTTCATAGGTTTCCGGGCACTTGTAGTCGCCGGACTCCGTCAGCTGATAATCCAGGAATCTCATCTGGCCCTCGACGGAGTAGGGATCATAGCCGTGATCCGTACACCAGCCGATGACATCGTAATAGTTCAGGCTCCACTGCACCAGCCCGAAATAGGTGCCGCTGGAACTCACGCAGTCCGGATTGAAGTTGCTTTCGCAGAGCATATTGGCCATGACCCCGCAGGCCGCCGCCGTATTCAGGCTCATCTCCTGGGTCAGGTAGGCGTAAACCTCGTCCATATTTTCAATCTCCGCGTCGGTCAGGGCGTATGTATTATACTTTCTGTCCGGATTGATGGTATCCTCATAGGCTGTGTCGGCCTCCTCATACCACTCCGCCAGGCTGGGATGGGAAAGGGCAGCGGCGGAGACCGGAAGGACAGAAGCCGTCAGGCATAACGCCAGAATCAGACATAATATTCGTTTTTTCATGTTCGTAAATACCTCGCATCATTTGTTTTTAACCGTTCACACCGGGATGTTACAAATTGTAACATATTCATTTCGATTTTTCAACCACTTTTTGAAAAAATTCTGAATTTGTTTCCGATTATCCTTTTTTCGTGCTTTTTTGACCGGTTACGACGGAAACTTTTTGTAATCATTTTTACAATTAAAATGAATAAGCGGATGAATATTTGGAAATACTTTTCCTAACGCCATCACAAAGGAGCAACCTGCATGAAACACAAAATATTGTCTGTCAGCCTCATCCTGGCACTAGTTCTTGGGTGTTCCGCGCTGATTTCCGTGTCCGCCGCCTCCGGCGGGGAGACGTCCGCCCCGGAGACGCTTCAGGCGGAGGAGGCCCCCTCGGAATATCTGCTGAAAACCGAGCATAATATGGTCTGCGTCTATCAAAACGGCGCCTTTCTCTGCTCCACGGGGATTCCCGCCGCCTCCCTCCCCCAGTCGGACCGGGCCATGCTGGACACCGGCATCCCCGCCGAAAACGCCGCAGAGCTGGCCGCGCTGCTGGAGGATCTGGGTTCCTGAAAAAAAACTTCAATTTTTCTCCCATCCTCCCTTGCTTTTCTCTGCGGGACGGGGTAGAATAGAGCTAACCAGAAGAGAAAGGGTGTATGTTACATGAGTGAGGATTACGGCGCCACTTTCCTGACCCTGGTGGATGAGGACGGCAATTCTTTTGACCTGGAGCATCTGGACACGCTCGAATACAACGGCCATGTCTATATGGCTTTCTTCCCGGTGGTGGAAACGGAGGACGGAGAAACCTCTGATGAGGCCGCCGAGGAGGATTATGGCCTGATCCTTCTGCGGGTGGAACCCGCAGATGGGGAGGAGATGCTGGTCACGATTGAGGATCCGGAGGAGGAGGAAGCCGTCTACAATGAATTTATGGAGCTCCTTTTTGAGGAGGATGAGTAGCCCCCTTCCGGGACTGACCGCCCTGCCGGGTGCGTGATGCCCCTGATTTAGACCCACATTTCTTAAACGGGATGCTGTACTTGTATGGTGGATCGCAGGCCTCCCGGCTTGCATTTGCGAGCCGGAAGTTGGAAGCACTGAAACCGTTCAGAGGCAACCCACCTGCTATTTTGTGCAGGTTATAAATTGGGGCACACGGCCACGGCGGGGTTCCCATTCTTCCCTTTTTGTCAGGCGCAGCGGCTGCGCCTGACATTTTTACTCTTCCTGGGAAGAAAGCCCAATCCGGTACTTGCAACCCGGCGCATTTTGGTTTATAATGTTTTGCGTTAAATCGTCACTTGCGGCAGGTTTCTGCCTTCAGGCTTACCTGATATGCAATACGCGCAGCGACTCAAATTACAACTGAGAGGATGGATGCTTAACATGAGCGCATCAAGAGAAAAAAAGGAACGCAAGGCTCTGACGGGCCTTTCTGAAAAGGAAAAGAAGGCCGCCCTGGAGCAGGGCAAGCGCAGGAGGAAGGCAATCCTTTACTCTGTGCTGGGCGGCGTAGCAGCCCTGGCCGTGATCGCCCTTCTGGTTTGGGACAGCGGCGTGATCCAGCGCAACCTGACCGCCTACACCGTGGGCGGGCACAAATACACCGCCGCAGACCTGGATTATTTCTACTATTCCGAATACAACTCTTATTATAATATGTATGTCTCCTACGGCCTGATCGACAGCGACACCAGCCTGAAGGAGCAGGTCTACTCCTATGACGAGGACGGCAATGAGATCACCTGGCACCAGCTTTTCCTGGAGGACGCGGCCAGTTCTCTGACCTCCATGAGCATCCTGTGCGATCAGGCGGAGGCCGCCGGCTACACCCTCTCCGAGGAGGGGGCGGAAAGTGTCCAGCAGAGCCTTGACAGCATTGAAACCTACGCCTCCGCCTACTCCGTCACCAAGGATTATTATCTGGCCTATCTGTACGGCCCCTACATGACCGAGTCTCACCTGGAGGATATTCTGACCCAGTACACGCTCGCCTCCGAATACAGCGAGCTGATCTATAACCAGAAGTTGGAAGCCGTCACCGACGAGGATGTCAGCGCCTACTACGAAGAAAACGCCGACTCCCTGGACACCTACGATTATTATGTGTATTATGTTGACGGCAGCGCGGAAAGCACCATAGATGAGGAGGGCAACACCGTCTCTCCCACTGAGGAGGAGACTGCAGCCGCCATGGAAGCCGCCGAAGCCATTGCCAACGACCTGGCCAACGCCTCCCTGTCCTCTACTCTGCACGCCCTCTCCGACCTGGTGAACGACGCCGACAACCGGATTTCCGATTACGGCTCCTACTCCACCGTTGGTTCCTCCATCTCCTCCGTCTACTCGGAGTGGCTGATGGACGCTTCCCGGGCCGTTGGGGACATCACCGTCATAGAGTCCACCTCCGGCTACTATGTGGTTCGCTTTGACGGGCGGGCTCTGGACGAATATCATCCCGCAACCTATCGGGACATCCTGATCTCCGCCGAGGTGGACGAGGACGCGGACGCGCCCACCGAGGAACAGTTGGCCGCCGCCCTGGAAACCGCCGAGGGCATTGTGGATCAGGTGAAGGCCGGCGATGAGCAGACCTTCATCGACCTGGTGTCCGCCAGCTCCTCTGACAGCTCCACCTCCTCCAGCGAGGGGCTGAACTCCTCCGCCACCAAGACCGAGGTCACCGATGCCAACGTCAGCGACTGGCTGTTCGGCGAAACCCGGGCCGCCGGAGACCTCTCCATTGTGGAAGCGGAGGACGGCACCGGCTACTATGTCCTGTTCTTCGATTCCTATGACGAAACCAGCTATTGGCAGAGCACCGCGACCAGCGCCCTGGCCGAAAGCGCCTACTCCGAGTGGTATACCGGCGTCTCCGCCGATGTCTCCACCGCCACCGGCTCCGCCTACGGCCTGGTGGGTGAGTAAACCGAAAGAAGAGAACAGGGGCTGCCCCCAAGGAGGCAGCCCCTGTTTTTGCGTTTTTTGCGCGGCTACTGTTTGGCCCGGCGGGTGCGGATGGCCAGGATTCCCCTGCCGATTCCCATGCCCAGGGCGGCAGGAAGCAGGCCGAACTCTACAGAGAACCAGAAGTCATCCAGGCTGGGGGAATTCCAGTGATTCCATTCGCCGTTAGAGATCACATTCGCCAAATTGAAGGTGGCAAACGTATTCAGATAGCACATCAGTCCAAAAAACAGCGGAAAAAGCCATTTCACTAACCCCCAGCCATCATCATTGCCTATGAGCAGAGAAATGATAAACGTGGACAGAGGCAGGATCATATACTCTACCAGAATTGCATAACCCATGGCGTCCGACCCGCTCACTCCAAACCAGAACCAGATGAGACAGGCTGTCCAGATTACCAGATAGGCAATAATCTGTATGTTCTTCCGAAGCCGCTGGCGGCTTTTTCCCTCATTGGCGCTCTCTTCCAAATGATGCGGCATTTTCGTAGCCTCCCTATTCCACAGTGACGCTCTTTGCCAGGTTCCTGGGCTTATCCACGTCCAGGCCCTTGGCCACGCTGACGTAATAGCCCATCAGCTGCAGCGGGATCACCGCCAGGCTGGTGGCAAAATGCTCATCCACCTTGGGGATATACACGGTGAAGTTGGCCGTGTCCTCGATGCTATAATTCCCATAGCTGGTCAGGCCCATCAGATAGGCCCCCCGGCTCTTTACCTCCACCATATTGCTGACCGTCTTTTCAAAGAGGTGCTTCTGGGTCAGGACGCCGATCACCAGGGTCCCGTCCTCCACCAGGCTGATGGTGCCGTGCTTCAGCTCACCAGCGGCGTATGCCTCCGAGTGGATATAGCTGATTTCCTTCATCTTCAGGCTGCCCTCCAAGCTGATGGCGTAGTCGATCCCCCGGCCGATGAAGAAGATATCCTTGGCGTTGGCGAACTTGGCCGCGAACCACTGAATCCGCTCCTTGTCCTCCAGCACCCGCGAAATCTTGTCCGGCAGGGAAAGCAGCTCCTCAATCAGCCCGCTGTATCGCGCCTCATCAATCTGCCCCCTTGCCCTGGCGAACTCCACGGCCAGCACATAGGCCGCAATCAGTTGGGTACTGTAAGCCTTGGTGGTGGCCACGGCGATTTCCGGCCCCGCCAGGGTGTAAAACACATTGTCCGCTTCCCGGGCAATGGAGGAGCCCACCACATTGACAATGGCCAGTGTGCGCAGCCCCCGGCCCTTGGCCTCCCGCAGGGCGGCCAGGCTGTCCGCCGTTTCGCCGGACTGGCTGATCACAACCACCAGGCCGTTGGGGTCCAGCGGGGGATTCCGATAGCGGAACTCCGAGGCCAGCTCCACCCGAACCGGCATCCTGGCCAGGTCCTCAATCACATACTGGGCAGCCACTCCCACATGATAGGCGGAGCCGCAGGCCACAATGTAGATCTGGCTGAATTTTTTGATCTCCTCCTCCGTGAGCTCCAGGTTGGACAGGTCGATCCTGCCGTCCACAATGACGGAATTCAGGGTATCCTGCACCGCCTTTGGCTGCTCGTGGATCTCCTTCATCATAAAATGCTCGAAGCCCGCCCGCTCTGCGGCCTCTGCATTCCAGTGGATCTCGGTCAGCTCTTTTTCAATGACCTCTCGGTCAAGATTGTAGAAGGTCGCCTGGCCCTTGCTCAGGCGGGCGATCTCCATATTGCCGATGTAGTACACCTGCCGGGTGTATTTCAGAATCGCGGGGACATCGGAGGCCACATAGGTTTCCCCGTCCTTGATGCCGATAATCATGGGGCTGTCCTTCCGGGCCACATAGATCTCCTCGGGGTACTCCTTGAACAGGACGGCCAGGGCATAGGACCCGCGGATTCGGGTCATGGCGCGGCACAGCGCGTCAACGGGGCCCTCGTGGTACTTCTTGAAATAATAGTCGATCAGCTTGACCGCCACTTCGGTGTCCGTCTGGGAGTAGAATTGATAGCCCTTTCGCACCAGCTTTTCCTTCAGCTCCTGGTAGTTTTCAATGATGCCGTTGTGAACCCCCACAAGATGGCCGTCCTCACTGACGTGGGGATGGGCATTCTCCTCAGAGGGCTCCCCGTGGGTGGCCCACCTGGTGTGTCCAATGCCGCAGGTGCCGCGCATGGCGTGACCGTCATCGGTCTTTTCGGAAAGCACCTTCAGCCGCCCCTTTGCCTTGACCACCTCGAGGTTGCCCTTCTCATCCCGCACGGCCAAGCCTGCGGAGTCATAGCCCCGGTACTCCAACCGGGACAGGCCCTCCAGTAAAATGGGGGCCGCCTGCTGCTCCCCCGTAAATCCTACGATCCCGCACATCGCTCTGTTCCTCCTGTTTTGGACTCTGCCGGATATTAATAAGGAAGCCCTGAAGCAATCGCCCGCCACCGGACGGCGGCTCCTGCGATCAAACCAGAGCTTCCTTTTTTATTTTACCATATCTTTCAAGGCATTTCAATCCATTATTTTGACAGGGAATGCCCCGGGTCCTGCCGCAGGCGCTTGATTCAGGGGTTCCCGGTCTGCGCCTCCCCTCTGATCCTCTCCAGCCAACAGAGCACGTCCCGGAACATTTCCTCCCGGTTCAGCTCGTTGTGCACTTCGTGCCGGGCCGCCGGATAGAGCTTCAGGGTCACGTCCTTACAGCCCAGGTTCAGGAACCTCCGGTAAACCTTCTGCACCTGCCTGCCGCAGCCGCCCACCGGGTCCATATCCCCGGAGTAGAGCAGGATGGGCGTTGTTTTGTCCATCTTCTCCTGATTTCTGCGATTCCATATAAAGGACAGGCCGGTCATCAGATCCTGCACAAGCTGGATGCTGGCCTGGGTGCCGGAAAGCGGGTCCTCCCGATATTTGTCCACCTCCAGCGTGTCCCGGGTCAGCCAGTCATATTCCGTTCTGGCCGGCGCAAAGCGCTTGTTATAGCTGCCGAACATCAGATGCTCCAGGACGCCGCTCTTTTCCCGGCCCCCCTCTTTCAGGCCGATGGCTTTGGCAATTACCCGGCCTGCGGCCACCACCGCCGCCGGCTCCTGGCCGGTGCCGGAGAGGATGCAGGCGTCCACCCGGCCCGGATAGCGGATCAGAAAGGTCCTGGCCAGGAAAGAGCCCATGGAATGACCCAGCAGCACATAGGGCCGCTCCGGATGGCTCTCCCTTACCGCCTGCCGCACCCGCTCCAGGTCGGCGCACATCTTAAACCAGCCCGCTTGTTCAGCGGTGTAGCCCAGCTCCTCCGGGCCGTTCACCGAGTGCCCGTGGCCCAGGTGGTCGTTCCCCACCACATAATAGCCATGCTCCGCCAGCACAGAGGCATACTGCTCATAGCGCCCTATATGCTCTGAAATGCCATGGGCGATCTGGACGATCCCCCTGGGGGTCCCCTCCGGGCTCCAGGCCGCCACATAAAGCCGGTGGACCCCATCGCTGGAGGGCACCGTAAATTCCCGCTTTTTCACCATATCTGCCGTTCCTCCCCATTTTCCGAAAATACCATGGAAAAATTCCAATAAACGTGATACAATAACAGCGTTGCGCCTGTCTAGTCTGTTTTCAGTATACTTGCAGGGATTTGGTTTGTCAAGCCAATCGCTCTTGCCGGTTGGATCAGGGCATCCCTTTCTCCGGGGAAGGCCCTTTTCCCCTTATTATTTTCAAAAAGGAGCGTCTTATTATGAACATCACAGAGCGTTTTCTCAATTATGCCCGGATAGGCACCCAGTCCGACCCCTCCACCGGCGCCCATCCCAGCACCCCCGCCCAGTTTGAGCTGGCCCGCTATCTGGTGAAGGAGCTGACGGAACTGGGCCTGGAAAATCCCTATGTGGACGGGCACTGCTATGTCTATGCCTGGCTGCCCGCCACTCCGGGCATGGAGACCGTCCCCACCCTGGGCCTGATCTCCCATATAGACACCTCGGATGCCGTCCCCGGCGCCCCGGTAAACCCCAGGATCGTCCGCTTTGACGGCAGCCCCATCCGGCTGAACGATGAGATCACCCTGGAGCCAAATCCCGCCTATATCGGCCAGGAGCTGATCGTCACCGACGGCAACACCCTGCTGGGGGCCGACGACAAGGCGGGCATCGCCGCCATTGTCACCGCCGCGGCCTACCTGCTGGAGCATCCCCAGATCCCCCATGGCCGCGTTGCCATCGGCTTTACCCCGGATGAGGAGATCGGCGAGGGCCCCAGTTTCTTCGACATCCCCGGCTTTGGCGCCAAAACCGCGTATACGGTGGACGGCGGCGAACTGGGGGAAATCGAGTATGAAAACTTCAACGCCGCAAGCTGCGCCGTGGCCATCCACGGGGTCAACATCCACCCCGGCACCGCCAAAAACATCATGAAAAACGCCATCCTCATGGCAAATGAGTTTATCAGCCTCCTCCCCCCTGCGGAGACTCCCGCCCATACCGAGGGCTATGAGGGCTTCTACCATGTGGGCAGGATCTCCGGAGACGAGAATCTGACCACCCTGCACCTGATTATCCGGGAGCACGACGACGCCAAATTCCAGGGCCGCAAGCAGTTCCTGGAGGACATCGCCGGCTTTATGAACCGCAAGTATGGGGAGGGCACCGTTGTTCTTGATCTGCGGGATTCCTACCGCAATATGAAGGAGATGATCCTTCCCCATAAGGAGCTGATCGAAAACGCCAGAGCTGCTATGGAGGCCGCAGGCGTAGAGCCCAGGGAGGTGCCCATCCGGGGCGGCACAGACGGCGCCCAGCTCTCCTTTATGGGCCTGCCCTGCCCCAACCTGTGTACCGGCGGCGCAAACTACCACTCCCTGCGGGAGTATCTCCCCATTCCCTCTCTGGAAAAGATGGCGGAGGTGCTGGTCAAGCTGATCTGCCTCCAGATGTGAGGTAGCGCCGATGTCCAGCTTTCTCTTCGCCCTGAACGCTACCATGCCGGTGTTCCTGGTCATGGCCCTGGGCTGCTTTCTCCGCCGCATCGGTATGCTGACCAAGCCCTTTTGCGACGTGGGCGACAAGTTTGTCTTTCAAGTGGCCCTGCCGGTTCTGCTCTTTCAGGACATCCGCTCCACGGACCTCTATCAGGATTTTGACTGGACCTTCGTGCTCTTCTGCGCGGCGGCCACCACGGTGATGTTCTTCGGCGTCTGGGGCTGCGCCAGGCTCTTTCTCAAGGACAAATCCCTGGTGGGCGCCTTCTCCCAGGC
>CAYSNK010000025.1:0-15188 GCA_964432375.1 uncultured Oscillospiraceae bacterium
CACAAATGATTATACCATCTTTCGACAGAATGTCAATCGCAGCAATCTTTTCCAATGAAATTTCCAACAAATTTGTCCCATAGGGCGGGTCCAGGAAGATCAGATCGAACCGCTCCCGGCAGGCCGATAAAAACCCCAGGGAATCCCCCAGCCGGACAGATGCCTTTTCCGCCAGCCGGGTGGCGGCCAGGTTCTTTTGAATCAGGGCCACGGCGTCCTTTCTCCGATCCACAAAGACGGCGCGGGCGCCGCCCCGGCTGAGGCACTCGATCCCAAGCTGGCCGGTTCCCGCGAAAAGATCCAATGCCCTCGCCCCGGGAACCCGGAACTGAATGATATTAAACATTCCCTCTTTGACCCGGTCTGTGGTGGGCCGGGTTTCCATGCCCTCCAGTTCCCCCAGCCGCTTGCCCCGGGCCGAGCCGGAAATCACTCTCATCCTTCCCTATCCTCCTGCTCTCCGTGAAATTTGCGGAACACCGCCCCGGCCACCGCTTTCGGCACCACTGCCTCCAGTTCCTCCAGGGGCGCCTCCCGGATGGCCTTCACGCTCCTGAACTGCTTCAGCAGCGCTTTTTTCCGGGCGTCCCCCAGGCCGGGAATCCCGTCCAACTGGGAGCGAGTGCCGGACTTGCTGTGGCGCTCCTTGTGAAAGGTAATCGCAAACCGGTGGGTTTCCTCCTGGATTCGGCCGATCAAGGCAAACACCGTCTGATACTGCTGAATCCCGATCTCCTGTCCCTCCGGCGTCACCAGGGCCCGGGTCCTGTGGCGGTCGTCCTTCACCATGCCAAACACCGGAATACTGAGGCCCAGCCCCTCCAATACCCGGAGGGCAACATTGGCGTGGGCGATCCCGCCGTCGATGAGGAGCACATCCGGCAGGGCGCCAAACCGCTCGTCCCCCTCCAGATACCGGCGGAACCGCCGGGTCAGCACCTGCTCCATGGAGGCATAGTCGTCCGGGCGGGTCAGATCCTTTACGATAAAGCGGCGATACTCCCGCTTCAGGGGCCTGCCATGCTGAAACACCACCATAGACGCCACGATGTCTGAGGCGCCGGTGTTGGAAATATCATAGGACTCCATCCGCTCCGGCCCCTCCGCCAGGCCCAGCAGATGGCCAAGCAGCTCCAGGGTCTTGCTGCGGCGCTCCTCCTGGCTGGTCTGCCGGGCCGCCTCCTCCTCCGAGTTGCGGTTGGCCAGGCGGATCAGATCCGCCTTGGCTCCCCGCCGGGGGGTCATCACCTCCACCCGGTGTCCCGCCTGCTCACTGAGGAATTGGGCCAGGTGGCCGCTCTCCTCCAGTTCCAGCGGCAGCAGCACCACCTTGGGATAGCTGCCCCTGGCCAGATAATACTGGGGGATCAGCTCGGCGAGCATATCCTCCTCCGCCGCCTCCATGGGGGTCTCAAAGAGCCGGATATCCTTGTGGGCCAGTTCGCCCCCCGCGTAGTGGAGCACCGCGAAGCAGCTCTTTGCCTCCCCCCGGAAAAAGCCAAAAACGTCCGTATCCGCCCGGGTCATGGCGGTGACCTTCTGACGGGTGCCCAGCAGCTCGATGGCTTTGATCCGGTCCCGCAGCTCCGCCGCCTTTTCAAACCGCAGTTCCTCCGCCGCCTGAACCATCTCCGCCTGAAGCTCGGCGGCCACCTCGGTAAACCTGCCCTCCAGCAGCCGCGTTGCCTGACGGATGGCGTCCCCGTACTCCGCCTCCCCATGGGCGCCCCCCTGACACCAGGCCAGGCATTGGCCCATGTGGTGGTTCAGGCAGGGGCGGTCTTTGCCGATGTCCCGGGGGAACTGCTTGCGGCAGGTGGGCAGCTTCAGGGCCCGGCTGACAGCATCCAAGATCTGATAGGTGCTGCCCCGGCTGCCATAGGGCCCGAAATACCGGGCCCCATCCTCCTCCACCCGTCCGGCCAAGGAGAAGCGGGGATAGGGGGACTTCACATCCAGCCGGATATAGGGATAGCCCTTGTCATCCTTGAGCAGGATGTTGTACTTCGGCTGATAGCGCTTGATGGTTGCACATTCCAGCACCAGGGCCTCAAATTCCGAGTTCACCACAATAATGTCAAAGTGGTCGATCTGGCTGACCATGGCCCGGGTTTTCGGCCCGTGGGACGCCAGGTCATAGAAATACTGGCTGACCCGGTTCCGCAGGGCCTTGGCCTTGCCCACATAGATCACGGTGCCGCTTTGATCCATCATAAGATAGACGCCCGGCTTCGCCGGCAGGCCGTGGGCTTTTTCCTTCAGTTCCTCAAGGGTCATCCGTGGCTCCCTCCGTATGCGCAAAGCGCCGCAGCATACGCTGCGGCGCTCCCGGGAACCTCTGAACCAATGGTCACCGCCGATTGGCAGAACTTCCCTTGCAGTTCCTGGATCGTGATTTTGGAATCAGCACTCGCCGTTTTCGGTTGCGACAACTGCTGCCAGCGCCTCAACCGCCTCGGCCTCATCCGCGCCGTCGGCAATCAGGGTAATCGTGGTTCCCTGAATGATGCCCAGTGACAGGACGCCCAGCAGACTCTTGGCGTTGACCTTTCTCTCATCCTTCTCCACCCAAATGCTTGACTTGAACTCATTGGACTTCTGGATAAAGAATGTAGCGGGCCTCGCGTGCAGACCAACTTCAATGTTGACAACAGCTTCCTTTTTAACCATAATGGGTACCCCCTAAGATGTTCGTGCATAATTACGAGTATAGAATAGCAGATTCCCCGCGTTTTCGTCAACGGCAAAATGAACAAATTTAACCGGGTTCTCGGGGCTTTCAACCGTAGCTTTCCCAAATATTGCCTGTCTTGTCCCCGCTGGGATTATTTGAGCTCCACGATGGTCACGCCGTTTTCCCCTTCTCCGTAGCGGCCCAGCCGAAAGCTCTTCACATATTTGGAGGACTTTAATCTCTGATGCACCGCCGCCCGCAGTGCGCCCGTGCCCTTGCCGTGGATAATGGTCACCGTTTCCAGCTTTGCCATCATTGCGTCGTCCAGGAAGCGATCCACCACGCCCTCCGCCTCATCGGTCATCATGCCCCGGATATCCAGTTCCCTGGGGGCTGCCTTGGCGCGGAACCCGGTTTTCACCTGGGCGCTTACCCTGGGCGCCAGGTTCTTCTGCCTGGCCTTGCCCTCCACGACGCGAACCTCCTCCTGCCGGGCGCTGAGCTTAAGCGCCCCTGCCTGGAGCTGCAGGGCGCCGTCCTTGGCAAT
Source organism: uncultured Oscillospiraceae bacterium (assembly GCA_964432375.1). Classification (GTDB taxonomy): domain Bacteria; phylum Bacillota; class Clostridia; order Oscillospirales; family Oscillospiraceae; genus JAJQBJ01. The sequence goes on from CAYSNK010000025.1 coordinate 3,222, forward strand.
GGCCGTCACCACCGCCTGGGAGTGGAGCTTCACCAGTTCCACCGTATCCCCCACCTCTGCGGGGCGGGAGGGCGGCAGGGGCTCCGCCTCCTCCCGCTGCCCCAGCCGGGCGTCCGCCTCGTTCAGGCTGCGTCGGACGGCGGCCCGCTGCTCGTTGGCGGCCTGCCAATCCTCGGCCTTTTTCTGCTTTTTCTTCATTTCCTGGAGCTCCCGGAACACCTGGTCCGTGGTGGCCCGGGCGTCGTCAAGGATGCGGCGGGCCTCCTGCCGGGCGGTCTCCGCCGCCCGCTCCACCTCGGCATCCGCCCGCTCCCGGGCGGTTCTGGCGGCCTTGGCGTCCGTCTCCATGGCCAGCCGGAGCCGGCGGGTTTCCAGCTTCTCCTGCTCCATAGCCTGACGCTGCTGCTCCAACTGGCTCAGCACGTCCTCAAACCGGATGTTTTCCGTGTTCATCTGGGCGTTTGCCCGCTGGATAATATGCTCCGGCAGGCCCAGCCGCCGGGAGATGGCAAAGGCGTTGGATTTGCCGGGAATCCCGATCAGCAGCCGGTAGGTGGGCCGCAGGGTTTCCACATTGAACTCGCAGGAGGCGTTCTGTACCCCCGGCGTGGTCATGGCGTAGAGCTTCAGCTCCGCGTAGTGGGTCGTGGCCATCACCTTGGCCCCCAGCCGGCGGGCCTCCTCAATGACGGCGATTGCCAGTGCCGCGCCCTCAACCGGGTCTGTGCCGGCGCCCAGCTCATCGAAGAGGATCAGGGTCTGCTCATCCGCGCACTCCAAAATCTGCACAATGTTGGTCATGTGGGCGGAAAATGTGGACAGGGACTGCTCAATGGACTGCTCATCGCCGATATCCGCCAGCACCTGGCTGAACACAGAAATCTCGCTGCCGTCGTCCACCGGCAGGTGGAGGCCGCACTGGGCCATCAGCACAAGCAGCCCTGCGGTTTTCATGGTGACTGTCTTGCCGCCGGTGTTGGGGCCGGTGACTACCAGGGTGTCAAAGTCCGTCCCCAGCCGCAAGTCGATGGGTACCGCCTTTTTGGGGTCCAGCAGGGGATGGCGGGCGTGGCGAAAGACAAATCCGCCGGAATCGGTCAGCTTGGGCTCCATCCCCTTCATCCGGTAGGACAGGTGCCCCCGGGCGAAGATCAGATCCAGCGTGACCAGCATCTCATAGCTTTCCCGGATTCCCTCGGCGCAGTCCGCCACCCGGGCAGACAGCTCCGCCAAAATCCGCTCGATCTCCTGCTTCTCCTGGGCGGCCAGCTCCCGCAGCTCGTTGTTGGCCTGAACCACCCCCATAGGCTCTACAAAAAAGGTGGAGCCGGAAGAGGACACATCATGCACCAGGCCGGGAATGGCGTTGCGGTGCTCGGACTTCACCGGCACCACATAGCGGTCGGAGCGGATGGTGATGATGGCCTCTTGCAGGTATTTGGAGGTCACCGGGCTGGAAATCATCCGCTGCAGCACCTCCCGCACCTTGCCGGAGGCCGCCTTGATTTTCCGGCGGATCTGGAGCAGTTCGGCGCTGGCGTTGTCCGCGATCTCATCCTCCGCCACAATCGCGTGGGAAATCTGATCCTCCAGCATCCGGTTTGGCTGCAGGCAGTGGAACAGATGATCCAGGCAGGTGGGCTCCCCGCCGTCTGCGGTATACTGCTCCACCTGGCGGGTGGTGCGGAGCACCGCGCAGAGATCCAGCAATTCCCGGGTGCTCAGGCTGCCGCCCATCCCGGCCCGGTGCAGCTTTCCCGCCACCGGCTTGATCCGGGAAAAGGCCGGGGTGCCCTGCGCATCCATCATCTTCCTGGCGGCAGTGGTCTCCGCCAGGAGGCGCTCCACCTCATTCCTGTCTGTGCCGGGCACCAGGTTCCGCGCCCGCTCCTTGGCGTCCTCACAGACGCACTGGGCGCTCAGAAGCTCCAGCACCCGGGGCAGCTCCAGGGTGCGGATCGATTTTTCAAATAGATTCATAGTTGCCTCTTATTTCCGCCCTCCGGGGAGTTCCCCGGTCAGCATCTTGTAAAAGTCCAGCGTGGCGAAGCCCCGCTCCAGCTGGGTCTGGACAAATGCCTCGCAGACCTCGTTCATCCGCTTTTGCTCCGGCCCCGGCAGCCGGAAGGAGAACAGTCTTTTCGGGTTGCCCAGCGCCACATGGCGCATGGCATTCAGGCTCCCGCCGGTCAATGGCAGGGAAACGCCCTCCCCCATCTTTCCCCGGCACGCCCGGCAGTGGAGCACTCCCTCCCGCAGGTGGAGCATGGGCTCCTCCGGCTCCCGGCCGCAGACCCCGCAGGCGTCCAGCAGGGGCGCGTAGCCCGCCAAGCTCATGAGCTTCAGCTCAAAGGCGCTCTTCACCTGCTCCTTGGGCTTATCCAGCCGGTCCAGGGCATAGAGGGAATTTAAAATCAGGCTCATCAGCTCCGGAGCCGGAACCTCCTCCTGGCTGAGCAGCTCGGTGAGCTCCGCAAAGTAGGAGGCCAGGGCCAGCTTTTCCACATCCCGGCGGATGCCCCAGAACAGCTCCTCGGTATTGGCCTCCCGGATGGCCCATCGGCCCTGAAATTCATACAGGGTCAGTTCCGAATACACCAGTAATTGGGCGCCGGCGCCCACCTTACTGTTCTTCCGGCGGCAGCCCCGGGCGGAAGCCGTCATTTTTCCGTGATCCGGGGTCAGCAGGGTCAGGATTTTGTCCGCCTCTTTGTAATTCACTTCGCGCAGCACCAGCGCGTGGGTGGTGATATCCATAGTCGCTCTAAGTACGGCCATTTAAGGCCAGGGTGAGGCCGGCCTATGGCCGTCCGTCCGTTTCTTCTCTCGTTTCTTCCGGGTCAGCATCCATGCCTCCGGCAGTCCGGTGGCAAAGAACAGCTTCCAAGCCTGTTCGTCCGTCACAGATACCAGCCTCCTTTTTCAGGATTAGGATGGGCACTCTCCCGCCGAATTATCAGCGGAAATTCCTGTCTGCTCCGGGCCGGCCCGGGACGGGTGATTCTTTATTCGGCCCGATAGCCGAAATTCCGGATCAAATTGGGGTTATCCCGCCAATTCTCCTTCACCTTAACCCAGGTTTGCAGGTAGATCCTGGCGCCCATAAAGCGCTCCATATCCGCCCGGGCCAGGGAGGAGATCTTTTTCAGCATGGCGCCCTTTTTCCCGATAATGATGCCCTTGTGACTTTCCTTCTCGCAGTAAATGGTGGCGTCCACGTCCACGATGCCGGTGTCGATCCGCTCGGAGAAGCGGGTGATCTCCACTGCCGTGCCGTGGGGGATCTCATGCTCCAGGCAGAGCAGCAGCTTCTCCCGGAGGATCTCCGCCATGACCTGGCGCTCCGGCTGGTCGGTGACCATATCCTCCGGAAAAAGCTGGGGCCCCTGGGGAAGATAGCCCTCCAGGGTGTCCAGCAGCTCGTCCACTCCCTCCTTCTCCTTGGCGGAAATGGGGATCGTTTCGCGGAAGGGATAAACCTCCTGATAGGCGGCGATCACCGCCAGCAGTTCCTCCTTATGCTCCAGGGTGTCGATCTTGTTGATCACCAGCACAGCGGGCGCCCCCAGCTTGGCGATCCGGGCAATCAGGCGGCGCTCCGGGGCGCCCACATTGGCAATGGGCTCCACCAGCAGCAGGACGGCGTCTACATCCGCCACGGAGTTCTCGACCACCTTCACCATGTAGTCGCCCAGCTTGGTCCTGGCCTGCACCAGCCCAGGCGTGTCCACAAAGACAAACTGGCTCTCCCCCCGGTTCACAATGGCGCAGATGCGGTTGCGGGTGGTCTGGGGCTTGTTGGTCACGATGGCGATCTTCTCGCCCACCAGGGCGTTGGTCAGCGTGGACTTGCCCACGTTGGGCCGTCCGCAAATTGTTATCATACCGGATTTTTTGATTTCCATGCAATTACCTCGATGATTGTAAAATTCAGCCGCCCGGCGTTGGCGGCGGGAGATTTTCCGTCAGAAACGGGCGCGAACACCCGGGGGTGATGGTCACTTCCCGTCCCACCGGACGAAAAGGATGGCCGCCGCCAGCGCCAGCAGCAGGGCGATATCCATTCCCGGCCGATGGGAGAGCGTTTCCCACAGGCCGCCGCCCAAAATCCAGCCCCCGAACAGCCACAGGGCCGCCAGCACTGCGAACCCCGCCGCAGCCAGCACCGCCCCGGCTGCGGCATCCTTGGCGGCGCCAATCAGCGGATGCTCCTCCGGAGAAACCCGGTCACACACCGCCTCGAGGGCGGTATTCGCCAGCTCCAGCCCGATGACCAGCCCGCAGCACAGGGAAATCACGGCCATCTCGCCGCTTTTCAGCCGGGCCAGCAGGCCCAGCCAGTGGGCAAACACCGCCGCGCACAGGTGAAACCGCAGATTCCGCTGGGTTTTCACCGCTTTTCCAATTCCTGCCCCCGCATAGCGGAAGGAGCGGAAAAATTTTTTCAGCCACATATCAGCCTCTGGTGATGCCCAGCCGCCCCAGGATGGCCTCCTCCCGCTCCCGCATCCGGCGCTGCATGGGGCCATCGTCCAGGTGGTCATAGCCCAGCAGGTGGAGCATGGAATGCACCGTCAGATAGGCAAATTCCCGCTCCACGCTGTGGCCGTACTCCTCCGCCTGAGCCCGGGCCCGATCCAGATTCAGGGCCATATCCCCCAGGGGCAGCAGGCCGGTGGCGGGCTCCGGCCGGGCAGTCTCCTCCGTGGGGGGCTCCCCCGGGGTCCACTCGAACATGGGGAAGGACAGCACATCGGTGGGGGCGTCCACCCCCCGCTGCTCCAGATTGATCCGGCGAATCCCCTCATCATCGGTAAACAGCACATCCACCTCGCAGGGAACCGTCACTCCCTCCGCCTCCAGGACGGCGTTTGCCGCTTTTGCGATCAGCGTCTCAAATTCGGAGGTGTCCTCCTCCAGATCGGAGGCAAACAGGATCTTGTTTTCCATTTCCATCGCTTCTTTTTACTTTTTTCCGCCGTTTCGGCGCTTTTCGTCCTCTTCATAGGCCCGGATAATCCGCTGAACCATGACATGGCGCACCACGTCGCTGCCCGTCAGCCGGCAGATCTCCACCCCCTCCACGCCTTTCAGCACCCGCATGGCCTCTTTCAGGCCGCTGGTCTTGTCGGCGGGCAGGTCGATCTGGGTCACGTCGCCGGTAATGACGATCTTGGAGTTGAAGCCCATCCGGGTCAGGAACATCTTCATCTGCTCCCGGGAGGTGTTCTGGGCCTCGTCCAGGATGATAAAGGAATCATCCAGGGTGCGCCCCCGCATATAGGCCAGGGGCGCCACCTCGATATTGCCCCGCTCCAGGTACTTCTGATAGGTCTCTGTCCCCAGCATCTCAAAGAGCGCATCGTACAGCGGGCGCAGGTAAGGGTCTACCTTGCTCTGCAGGTCGCCGGGCAGAAAGCCCAGGCGCTCGCCGGCCTCCACAGCGGGGCGGGTGAGAATGATGCGGTTGACCTCCTTGTTGCGAAAGGCCGCCACCGCCTGGGCCACTGCCAGATAGGTCTTGCCGGTACCGGCAGGGCCGATGCCCAGGGTCACCAGGTGATCCTTAATGGCGTCCACATATTTCTTCTGGCCCAGGGTTTTGGCCTTGATGGGCTTGCCCTTGGCGGTGACGCAGATCACATCCCGGGCCAGCTCGGTGAGCCGGGCCTCCTCCCCGCTTTTCACGAGCCGGATGACATAGCGGACATTCTGCTCGTTGATGGGCTCCCCCTTGGCGGACAGGGCCAGCAGGCCCTCGATGGCCTTTACCCCGTACATCACTTCCTCGGCATCGCCGGAGACCTTCAGCTCCGAGTCCCGGTTCACCACCCGCACGTTCAATTCGTGCTCAATCAGGCGGATATTCTCGTCAAAGGAGCCGAAAATATTCACCGCTTCCTCCATGCGTTCCAGGCTGATGGACTGTTCTATCATGTATCTAGTCATTTCCTTCCGTAGAGAGTGCAGCCTGAACGCCGATCTCCTGGCAGCATTCCGCGTTCAGGGTGACGTTCAGCCAGCCGTCCTGCTCCGCCGCCTCAAATTCCAGGCCGGTGATGGAGTCCCGCTCCCCCAGGCTGCCCTTCAGCCTCTGGATCAGGAGCGCTTTTACGGCGCTCTCCGCCTCATCCCGGCGCACCGCTGTCTCCGCTGTGGTATACTCCCGGCAAACGTCCTGTTCCCAATAGATGGGCAGGGCGATGCCGCCGGGCAGGACAAGCTGTTTGATTGAGGTTATTTTATCATATCTGTGATAGGAAATTCTACTGTTTTCGTAAAATTTGAAGGTATATCCGAACAGAATTACCCTGCTTTGCCGGGTTTCCGCTCCGGTATAGCGCTTGCCCTCCCTGCTCAACGGGACGGAGGCGGTCAGGCTCCTCCAGGTCCTTGCCCAGATCTCCCCTGCGGAACCCACCTGACCGGCATACAGAACCTCCCCTGTCTCCGGGTGGGTATAAACAACCTCTCCGGTCACCAGTGTGTCCCCTTTCGCAACCACGTCCCCCGTCTCCACCTGCCCCACGCCGGACCAGATCTCCACCCGGGTGATCACCCCATCCGCCCCGGCCACCAGGTCGCAGGGGGTTTCGGTGTCGAGGATGTCCGGCGGCAGGTCGCTTTCCCGGACGATGACCTCCGCCCGGATGCCGTGGAGGTTCACCGCCACATAGCTCAGCCGCTGATCTTGCAGCAGCACCCGGTGGGCGATGTCCCGGGCCGTGATCCGGGGGCCGAAGGAGCCGATCCGCAGCCCCGCGTTTTGCAGTTCCCCCAGGATCACCGAGGTGGGAACGGTCTCGTTGCCGGTCACGTCGATGACCAGCACCACCCGGGACAGGGCGGCTGCCGCCAGAACAGCCAGAAACAGCCCGGCCAGGAACCCGTACCGCCGCCGGAACCGGAGGAGGAAATCCGGCAGGCCCCGGTATTCCTCCGTCTCCTCCCGGCAGTGGGCCTGTTCCGCCAGGGCCCGGGCCTCCTTCAGCCTGCTCCGGGGAATGTGCAGGCGCAGCGCCTCCTCGTTTTCCCGGCGAAGATGCCAGAACGGGATTCCGTTGGCCCCGCAGAGATTCAGGAACCGCTCCGGGAACGGGCCGGTGATGCGGAGGGTCACATTCCCCCGCAGGAAATTCGTCCACGCTCTCATTCCACCTCCAGCCCCCTGATCTCCCCGGTGATCAGGAGCTCCACCCCGTTCATGGCCCGAAGCTCCAGGTTTTCCCCGCTGACCCGAACCAGCAGCCTCCCGCCGCTGATGTGGATCTCCTCCGTTCCATAGGCCAGGATGCCCCGGTGGTGGATCATGCGAAATTCCGAATTGCCGGTCAGCTCCAGCTTCGGCGTACCTGCCAACTGATCCGCCGGCAGGTCAAAGAGCTCCGCCGCCCGCTCCAGAAGGGCCTTCTTTTCCCTTTTCTCCACAGGGCACCACCTCCGAAAAAGCCTATTCGGTGCGGTTGTCCATTATGTTGGGGCTTACCAGCGGTTGACCACCTTTTCCGCAAAGCCCATAAAATCCCGGAGGGAAAGGGCGGTGCCATCGTCCAACACGGCGGTGCCGTTGAATTTTCCGAACACCTGATGCTGGTCGGATTTGATGATCCCCGCATTGGTGCAGGAGGCCCGATCCATCACCGGCGTAAAGGTGCAGTGGAACCGGTGATCGTCGCTGGTAAAGAGCCAGGGGGAGAGATAGTCCGCCTCCCTCGTGCCGTCAAAGGGGATATGGAACGTGACCTCGTTCAGCTTATGCAGCTTGCCGTTGTAGAAAAGGGCGTTTTCCGTGGCGGCGGAGGTGTCGCCAAAGCCGTACCCCAGGTTAAAGCCGAAGGGCACCCCCTCCACCAGGCCGGAGGCGCTGCCCCAGTACCAGGTGTTCTGATAGGGCCAGACCCCTCTGCCCCAGTCCAGGGTGCCAAAGGAGTTCTCCGGCCGGAACACATAGGTTTTGCCGGCCACCTCTACGGTCCCTTCGGCCCGCATACAGTTGATCTTCCGGTTGTAATAGAAGTGCCCGGGCTTGGGAAAGGGGGTGGCGATCACCATGGATTCCTCCGGCGGGTCAGTCAGCACCACATGGGCGTCCAGGGGCCTGCCCTCATAAAATCTGTCTATATGGGCGGTCAGGGTTCGCACACCGTCCTCATTCTGAAAGAAAAGCCCGTAGCCCTTTCCCGCCACGGCCACATTGCCGGTTTCGCTGGTCTCCGGCAGCCCGGTGGAGCCCCGGGTCATGGCCCGCATGGGGCTTTTGGTCACCTGCCAGTTTTCCCGGAAGTCCAGGAAGGACACCGAATAGAGCCCCATGTAGGAGTTGTCCGCGATGGTCAGCGCCAGGGCAAAGCCGTCGCCCATGACCAGGTAGTAGTCCCACTCCTTCAGGCGGCCCGGGCCGCCCCGGACGTCCCGCCGCCGGTAAACCGGCAGCGGGCTCCTGGCAAACCCCGCCTCAGTCAGGTTTCCCGCCTGATCCAGCAGGGGCAGTTTTCTCGTGATCTCATGCTGCATAAAAACCCTCCTTATGTCTTTCTTTTCCGCTGCTTCTTTGGAACCTCTGAACCCATGCGTCCCGGCGAACGATCCAGAGCTTCCCTGTTTCCTGCTGCTTCTATTGTAGCACGAAACCGCCTCTGTGCCAAATTTTTCTGGGACAGGCAATTCCGGGTTCCCGGCGCATAGGTTTTTTCCGGACAAATGATTCTCCGGAGGTGGCGCATGGGCAAATGGAAACGCAGAGGGGTGTGGACCCTCGTTCTGGCGGCGGGCCTGGGTCTGGCGGCCTTTCCCGCAGAGGCCGGGGAGGCGGCGGGGGGCGCCATCCGGCAATGCCTGGAATTGGTGATCCCCTCCCTGTTCCCCTTTCTGGTGCTGTCCTCCCTGGTGGTTTCCCTGGGAGGCGGGGAGGCCCTGGGCCGCAGGCTCAGCCCCCTGATGGCGCCCCTGTTCCGGGTCAGCGGCTGCGGGGCCACGGCCCTGGTTCTGGGGCTGGTGGGCGGCTATCCGGTGGGGGCCCGGACAGTCCGGGAGTTGTATGACCGGGGGCTTTGCTCCCGGGAGGAATGTGGCCGCCTGCTCCTGTTCTGCAACAACTGCGGCCCGGCGTTCCTGCTGAGCACCGCCGGCGTTTCCGTGCTGGGCAGTCCCCGGGCGGGGTGGCTGCTGTGGCTGGGGCATTGTCTCGCCGCCTTTGGGGTGGGCATCCTCTTTCGCTTTTCCGGGGGATGGGAGGAAAGCTCCCGCGCTCCCGCCCCCCGGCCCCAGCCGCGGCTGTCCTCTGCGCTGATTACGGCGGTCACCGGCGGCGCCAGGGCCGCGCTTCAGCTCAGCGCCTTTGTGGTGGCCTTTGCCGTCCTCATCCGCCTGCTGGCGGTGAGCCGAATCCTGAGCGCCGCCGCCGGGCTGCTCCACCTCCTGCTGGCTCCGCTGGGCCTCTCCCTCTCCGGCTGCTCCACCCTGCTGACCGGCGGGCTGGAGATGACCCGGGGTATCCTCTCCCTCTCCGGTCAGTCCCCCACCCCCGCCGTCCTGGGGCTGGCGGCCTTTCTTCTGGGCTGGGGCGGGTTTTCTGTCCACTGCCAAACCCTGGCGGTGCTGGAGGGCTCCGGCCTGCCCTTTTCCCGCTATCTGCTGGGGAAGCTCTGCCATGGCCTGCTGGCGGCCCTGATCACCTACGGGCTGGGCCTGGTGTTCCCGGAGTCCCCGGAGATCGTCACGGTTGCCTACATTCCCCCGGCGGCCAGCTCTCTGCTCCCTGTCCTGGTGGGCTCCGCCTGGCTGGGCATTCTTTGGCTCTGCCTGCGGGGGCGAAAAAAGGGTGGAAATATCTCCGCCGATCCGCTATAATGGAAAAAAATCCATGGAACGGAGGAAATCCAATGCTGTTTCGCAAGGATATGGAGCCCAGGTGCGCCTACTGCCGGTATGGGGAGCGCCTCTCTCGGGAGCAGATGACCTGCCTGAAAAAGGGCATTGTCAACGCGGGGAGCCACTGCCGGAGGTTCTCCTATGATCCCCTGAAGCGAATCCCCCCCAGGCCCCCGGCCCTGAACGCCGGCCGCCTGAAGGAGGAGGATTTCTCCCTATAAGCCAAAAATGAAAGAAGCTCCGATCCATCCGGCAGGAGCTGGCGGCGAAAGGTTTTTTCGTCAGAGGAAGGCGCGAAAGCCTTCGTTCGGAGGTTCCTCATCTTTTTTCCCTTTTGCTATTGAAAATTAAATGCAGTCTGTGCTAAAATAACCCCGGCATAACCTTCGTCCTTCAATATACAGAAAGGAATGTAAGATACATTACAACGAAGCTATGGACATTCAAAAAATGCAGCAGACCTTTGCACAGCATAAGGCGTTCAAGGTTTTCTGGGAATATTTGATTCTCACCGTTTCCACCCTGATCCTGGTGGCGGGCGTATACGTCTTTAAGTTTCCAAACAACTTCTGTTTTGGCGGCGTCACCGGGATTGCCGTGATCCTGGGCGCTCTGGGCGCATACAGTCCCAGCACCTGGACCTTTATCATCAACATCGCGCTGATGCTCCTGGGCTTCCTCTTCCTGGGGCGGGATTTTGGAATCAAGACGGTTTACGTCAGCCTTCTGACCTCCTTCGGCCTCAGTGCCGCCGAGAAGCTGTTCCCTATGGAGGCCCCTCTGACCAGCGAGCCTGTTCTGGAGCTGATCTTTGCCATTGTTCTGCCCGCGTTCAGCGCCGCCGTTTTCTTCAATATCGGCGCCTCCGGCGGCGGGACGGACATTGTGGCCATGATCCTGCAAAAATATACCACGTTCAACATCGGCATGGCCCTGTTCCTTGTGGACCTGTTTATCACCTTTGCCGCCTGCTTCGTCTTTGACCCCCAGACCGGCCTGTTCTCCTTTGTGGGCCTGATGGCCAAATCCCTGGTCATCGACACGGTGATCGAGAATATCAACCTATGTAAGTACTTTACCATCGTATGCGAAAATCCCCAGCCCATCTGCGACTTTATCATCCACAGCCTGCACCGCAGCGCCACGGTTTACAAGGCGGAGGGCGCCTATCTGCATCATGAGCACACCGTTATCCTGACGGTGATGAAGCGCCACCAGGCGGTTCTCCTCCGCAACTTTGTCCGCAGAACCGAGCCCACCGCTTTTATCGCCATTACCAACAGCAGCGAGATCATCGGCAAGGGCTTCCGGGGCTTTAACTGAAACCAATCGGCTCCCGCCTTTTTCTGCAAAGGGCGGGAGTCTACGCGTTATTCAGTTTCAGTCCGCCTTCCCGGGGGACAAAGAGTCTCCGCCCGGCCCCCGGCGTCTGATTCAGAAGCTCAAAAAGGCCCGCTCCGGTTGGAGCGGGCCGCTATGTTCAGCGTTCAGCTTACTATGAGGTCAAAAGTATTTGCGCACGCCCTCAGTAGCCAGCTCCGCATTGTCAGAGATGGTCACAGTGAACTTGATGTTGTTCTGCTCGGAGAAGCGATTCAGCCAATCCAGGAACTCCTCAACCTCGGGGCCGCCTTCGCAGGGGACAACCTTGCACAGGGAATCTATAAAGATGTGGGTAATGTCGTAGTTCCCGGCATACAGACCGGAGATCACGCCCTTCAGGAACTCGAAGGTGCCGATGTCGTAGTCGCTCGCTTCCACCAGACGAATACTATAATGAATGTCATAGGTCAGCTTGCGGTTCCGCTCGATGCAAACCACATTGCCGTGTTCGTTCTCGATGGCAGTGTTGATCAGATCGATCATCTGCTTGGTCTTGCCGGAGCCCTTCTTACCCATAATGACTCTAACCATTTTTATCACTCCTTAATAGTCGATAAAGCAGGGGTGCTTTATGTATGTATACACTTTACCATATTCCTCCCCACATTTCAACTGGTTTCTGTTGATTTTTCTATGTGGGGAGGATTCCCCTGTCTAGAATTTTCTGTCAATTACAGGCGGGAAACCAGCCTGCCGCGCAGCTCCTCGTAGCCG
>CAYSNK010000026.1:0-14922 GCA_964432375.1 uncultured Oscillospiraceae bacterium
AGCCTTGTACTGTTCATAAGTACCGATAGCCATTGTTAATTCCTCCACTTTCATTATTAGAGTGTCGTTTGTTTATCTGCAAATGCCTTTCGGCCTTTACACATGGGGAAGCCTCCGGTGCCGCAGGGCCGAATGTCCGCCCATCCGGCCCTGTCCGAAGGGCGGGTTAATTGATGGTCATGCCGCCGTCCACAGGGATCAGGACGCCGTCCAGATACCCTCCGGCGGGAGAGGCCACAAAACTGATGACACCGGCGATCTCCGCAGGCTGGGCGTAGCGGCGCATGGTGATCATCCGGTTCACAGCCGCAGCGTTCTTCTCATCCGCGATCACGTCCTTGGTCATGTCGGTCAGGACATAGCCGGGGGCAATCGCGTTGACAGTGATCCCGAAGCGGCCCAGCTCGTTGGCCATAATGCGGGTCAGGTGGGCCACGGCTGCCTTCAGGGAGCCGTAGACGGTATCCCCGATGGGACTCTTGATCCCGGCGGCGGAGGCCAGGTTGATGATGCGATAGGGATGGGTGCCCTTTTCGCAGCCCTGGGCCTTCATCTGAAGGGCGGCTGCCTGGCTCATAAAGTACAGGGCCTTGTAGTCCGCCTCCACATAGTGGTCAAAATACTCCTCGTCCATATCGACCATCTTCCTGGGGGCGCCGCCGGTACCGGCGTTGTTCACCAGAATATCCAGATGGCCGAACTCGGCCACGGTCTTTTCAATCAGGTTCTGCCGGGCCTCCGGGCTGGTTACATCGGTGGCAACGCCCAGGGCCTTGCCGCCCTCCGCGATGATCTCGGCGGCGACAGCTTCGCACTGCGCCTGCTTGCGGCCGGTAATCACAACCGCCGCGCCATAACCGGCCATGGTGCGGGCAATCGCGTTGCCAATGCCCCGGGTAGAGCCGGTGATAATGGCCACTTTGCCATCCAGACGGTAAGAGGGAAGTTCAAAAGACATATCAATTTCTCCTTTTCAACAGCCTGCCGCTTTCCGGCGGCAGAAAGCAATTTATGTTGAGGGATATCCGGAGCTTGGCGCAGCTCCCCATCCCATCCCACGCACCTATATTGTAACATAATTGAATTTACTATGCAAGATTTCCGGCAAAGATAAACTTGGGAAAATTGCAGAAAATTCGCTTTTTTCCGTTATGAATTGCCCAAAAATATCGGAATCGGGCGCCGCATTTTTATTCGGTTTTGCTGAAACCGTTTCCACCTCCGCCTTTTCGGGCAAGCCGCCGGAGGACGGCAGGCAGAGCGGCCAGGAAAGCCCCCGCCGCAAAGCCAAACAGATCCAGCCAGACATCCGGGATTTGACTGCCGCGCCCCGGGGAAAAAAGCTGGATCGTCTCATCCACCAGGGGGATCAGAGCGGCGGCAGCGGGCAGCAGGAGCAGCCCCCGGGCCCCTCCCCATCCGCCCAGGGCGGCGGTCAGCATGATCCCCAGGATCAGATACTCCGTGAAGTGGGCCGCCTTGCGCACAAGGTGATCGGTCAGCGTCCCCGGCAGGCGGAGCGCATGAAGGACCCGCTCCAGCAGCAGGAGCACGGTTCCGCTCTCCTGGGAGGAAAGCTCGGCGGGGATCAGGGATTGGCCCCAGATAAAGCCAATCCAGAGGATGGCCGCCGCCGTCAGCAGCCAAAGCCGTTTTCTGCCCTTCAAGCCTTGCAGAAAGCCTCGGCAGTCTCCACGATGTGCTCCGCGCTCAGGCCAAACTGCTTGAGCAGCGCGGCGGCCGGGCCGGAGTGACCATACTCATCGTTGACGCCGATGCGCTTGACGGGGGTGGGCAGCTTTTCGGAAAGCAGGCCGCAGACCGCCTCGCCCAGGCCGCCGATGACAGAGTGCTCCTCACAGGTAATGACCCTGCCGCAGTCCCGGGCAGCCGCCAGGACCATCTCCTCATCCAGGGGCTTGATGGTGGCAAGGTTGATCACCCGGGCGGAAATGCCCCTGGTCTCCAGTACCTTGGCCGCCTCCACCGCCTCATTCACCATCAGGCCGGTGGCGATGATGGCAAGATCCCTGCCCTCCCGGAGCAGTTCCCCCTTGCCGATCTCAAAGGTGAAGTGCTGGGGGTCGTGGATCACAGGCACGGCCAGGCGCCCGAAGCGGAGATAGACGGGGCCCACATATTCATAGGCGGCCCTGACTGCGGCCCTTGCCTCCACGTCGTCGGAGGGGGACAAAACCACCATGCCGGGGATGGTGCGCATGAGCGCAAAATCCTCGCAGCACTGGTGGGAAGCTCCGTCCTCCCCCACGGAAATGCCGCCGTGGGTGGCGCCGATCTTCACGTTCAGGTGAGGATAGCCCACCGTGTTGCGAACCTGCTCGAAGGCCCGGCCCGCCGCAAACATGGCAAAGGAGGACACAAAGGGAACCAGGCCGAAGGTGGACGCACCGGCGGCGGCGCAGACCATGTTGGCCTCCGCAATGCCGCAGTCGAAGTGGCGATCCGGAAACGCTTTCCGGAAGATCCCGGTCTTGGTGGCGCCCGCCAGGTCCGCGTCAAATACAATCAGGTCGGAAACCTCCGCGCCCAGTTCCTTCAGAGCATTGCCGTAGCTGTCGCGGGTTGCGATCTTCTTCACGTCTGCCATCTTACATCCCCTCCAATTCCGCGAGCTGAGCGTTCAGCTCATCCATTGCGATTTGATATTCTTCATCATTGGGCGCTTTGCCATGCCATCCGGCCTGGCCCTCCATGTAGCTGACCCCCTTGCCCTTGGTGGTTTTCATCACGATGGCAAAGGGCTTGCCCTTGGTGGCTTTGGCCTCCTCCATAGCCTCTTCGATCTGATCAAAGTCATGGCCGTCAATTTCCTTTACGCCGAAGCCAAAGGCGGCCAGCTTGTCCGCAATGGGATAGGGGCTCATCACATCCTCCACCTTGCCGTCAATCTGCAGGCCGTTGTTGTCGATGATGACGCACAGGTTGTCCAGCTTATAGTGGGCGGCAAACATCATGGCCTCCCACACCTGGCCCTCCTGGATTTCGCCATCGCCCAGCAGGGTATAAACGCGGCAGGCTTTGCCGGTTTTCCTGGCGGCCAGCGCCATCCCTGCCGCAGCGGAAACGCCTTGGCCCAGGGAGCCGGTGGACATATCAACGCCGGGGACGGTGTTCATATTGGGGTGGCCCTGAAGATAGCTGTCGATATGGCGCAGGGTGGGCAGATCCTCCACGGGGAAGAAGCCCCGATACGCCAGGGCGGAATACAGGCCGGGGGCCGTATGGCCCTTAGACAGGACAAAGCGGTCACGATCCTCCCATTTGGGATTTTTGGGGTCTATCCTCAATTCCCTGAAATACAGGTAGGTGAACAGGTCTGCGGCGGAGAGGCTCCCGCCGGGATGCCCCGCCTTCGCGCCGTGGGTGGAGGTGACCACGCCCATACGCACCTTGCAGGCCATTGCTTTCAGTTGCTTTTTTTCGGCTTCCGTCATAATCGCAACACTCCTTTTTTCATATTCCCCCTTCTCCGGCTCCGGTTGAGAGGGGGCTGCCGGTTTCAAACTTTTCACACTCTTATCATACTAATTTGTTTCTCATTTGTCAAACCATCTTTCCTGTTTTCCTCAAAATCGGGGCAAAAAACAGCAGAGGGCGCCCCGCAGACGCCCTCTGCCCATCCCCTCGCCCTGGGGAAGCTCCGGTGAAATCGGAAAGCGCGATGGATTCAAAGATTCCGGAGAACCGGCTGAATCTGACGGCCCTCCAGGGCCCCTCGAAGGGTTTCGGGAATTAACCCGAAATCCGCTGCCAGGGAGTTTGGCTTCCCCTGGGGGCTATCCTGTCCGAAGGGGACAAAATAATAGTGCTTCCGGCACATCAGCTCCCCGATATTCTTCAGGGAAATGCTCAAGCCGTCATTGGTGGAGGGGGCGATCACCACCGGCCTCAGATTGCGCAGATGGGCCTTGACCGCCATGGTCACGGAGGTGTCGGTGATGCCGTTGGCCAGCTTTGCCAGGGTATTTCCGGTACAGGGCGCCACCACCAGCACATCCAGCAGCTTCTTGGGGCCGATGGGCTCCGCCTCCCGGATGGTCGTGATCACCTCCCGGCCGCACACCTCCTCCATCCGCCGCAGGAAATCCGCCGCCCGGCCAAACCGCGTATCGGTCACGGCGCTGAGCTCCGGCACAATGGGAAACACCTCCGAAAATTCCGCCCCCACCTGCTCCAGCGCGGCCATCCCTTTCTCCCAGGTACAATAGGACCCGCAGAACGCGAATCCCACCCGCAGCTCCTGTTTGCTCATCTCTCACACTCCTGTATGCAGTGATAGACCACGGTTCGCAGGCTCTCCGCCGCAGTTTCCGGCGCGTATTTTCCCGGGATGCCCAGGGCATGGATCGCTTTGATCCCCAGTTCTTCCGCCGCCTCCCAGTCCACGCCCCCGGGCCTGCTGGCCAGGTCGATGATCAGACCGTTCCGGGGCAGCAGCTTCAGCCGCTCCGCCCCCAGCACCCGGGCGGGAACCGTGTTGAACACCAGCCTCATCCGGGGCAGCGCCCGCTCCAGTTCCCCGGTGTCCGCCTGCCGCCAGCCCTCCGCCCGGATACGGGCAAAATCCCGCCAGGAGCGGGCGGACACCGTCAGCTCCGCCCCCAGCCCGCTCAGCCGCCGCGCCAGCGCGTAGCCGCACTTACCGCAGCCGATCACCAGGGTTTTCGTCCCGTGGATGGTGCAGGGCAGCTCCTGCATGGCGGCGCTGATGGCCCCCTCCGCTGTGGAAACGGCGTTTTCAACGGTCAGTTCCTCCCGATCCAGATAATCCACCAGGCGGAACCCCCGGGCCTCCGCCGCCCGCTCCAGTTCCCCCGTGATCCCGCCGGAGCAGACCATCTGGCCCGCCCTGAAACAGCCCAGCAGCTTTTCCAGGGGCACCCGCCGCCGGCTCAGGGGCGCGGTCAGCATCCCGCCAACCTCCGCCGGGGGGATGGGCAAAACGGCGCAGTCCGCCTGAGATGCCGCCGCCTCCCATTCCCTGTCCGGCCAGCCTTCCTCCTGCAACGCCAAATACCTGACGGAATGTCCGTCCTCCTCCAAAAGCTGGCCCAACCGCAAAAAGCGCCGGTCTCCGCCCGCAATCAAAAAGCGTTTCCGCTCCACCCTGACACTCCCCCTCGCCGTCTGTCTGAATCAGTTCATTCTATTCCGTCATTCCGCGAAGGGTGATGAAAAAACGGCGGGGCGCCCGCTCCTGGGGTCAGGGATTTCCCTGCACTGCCCGGCGATAATCCTCCGGGGTGTTCAAATTGTCCAGCAGATGCCCCAGGTCAAAGCCTGCCAGGGTGCGCTCCTCCACATATCGCACCCGGATCTTCCGGAACAGACCCTGGAAGGAGCGGCGCCCCTCCTCCAGACATTCCTCCACCGGAATGAGGCAGCTTCTCCGGTAAACCCCGCACAGGGGCTCCGTCTTTCCGTCCGCCCGGCGCACCACCCAGGCGTCCGCCGAGGGCTCCGCCTCCGCCCGCCCCAGCAGCTCCCCTGCCAGTTCCACGGTGCAAAAGGGCAGGTCAGTCCCGGTCAGGAAGATCAGCTCCGCCTCCGTCCGGCGGAACGCCGCCTGGAGGCCGGCCAGAGGCCCCTGGCCGGGGCACAGATCCACGATCTCCTCAGCTCCGCCGGTGTCATAACGCCCGGCCTCCCCCACAGAAACCGCCACAGGGTACTCCGCCCTGTAACGATGCACCAGGCTGGTCAGCATCGTCTCCCCCTCGAAGGGCAAAGCCGCCTTATCCCGCCCCATGCGGCGGGACTGGCCGCCCGCCAGAATCAGCACCAGCACCTGTTCCATATCCATCAGCTCCTTTCCCCCATTTTACACGGGTTCCCTCTTTTCTGCAAGAATCATCCCATGTTCCGGGAAGCGGCGCTTTCACAGGAAAAGGGCATTGCCGAAACAATGCCCTTGCAGATAACCTATACCGACCCATGCCGCATACGGCATTGCCGGAAAAGAACGCGCTTGACCCATGGAATCCGATTGCGCGTCAATGCCGGAGCCCCCGGGGGCTCCGGCACTGGATTGTTTTACCGGGAAGCGGAACTTCCACGGGAAAGGATCATTCTCTTACTTGGTTCCGAAAATACGATCCCCCGCGTCACCCAGACCGGGGCAGATATATGCGTCCTCGTTCAGCTGGCGATCCAGATGGCCCACATAGATCTGCACGTCGGGATGGGCCCTGTGCAGACGCTCCAGCCCCTCGGGGGCGGCGATAATGCACATGAATTTGATCTTCCTGCCGCCGTGCTCCTTAATCATGGTGATGGCGTCCACCGCGGAGCCGCCGGTTGCCAGCATGGGGTCGGTGACGACGATGGTGCGCTCCTCAATGGGGTTCGGCAGCTTGCAGTAATACTCATGGGGCTCGTGGGTCTCCTCGTCCCGGTACAGGCCGATATGTCCCACCTTCGCGGAGGGCACCAGCGCCAGCACCCCGGAGACCATCCCCAGTCCCGCCCGCAGGATCGGCACCACCGCCAGCTTCCGCCCGGCAATCATGGGGGTCATGCAGGCTTCAATGGGGGTCTCTATCTCCACGTCCTTCAGGGGCAGATCCCGCAGGGCCTGAAATCCCTCCAGCATGGCGATTTCCTCCACCAGCTTGCGGAACTCATTGGTGCCGGTCCTCTTGTCGCGCAGCATAGAGATCTTGTGCTGGATCAGGGGGTGAGTGAAGATCTCAATATTTTTTTCATTGGCGAAATCCATTTGAATCTGACGCTCCTTCTTTAAAAAATCATTGATTATTTGCCAGAGGTTCCCTTATGATCGGAATTGGTGACATAGACGCCGCGGCTCTGGTCGCCCTTGGGGTTGACGCCAAACTCATAGTCGTTGCCGGGCAGGATCGCGTTCAGGATGATACCGGCGATGGCCGCAATGGCCAGGGCCGTCAGAGTGACGGAGGCGCCGCCGATATTGAAGGTCAGCCCATCGGAGAAGCCCAGCGCGCAGACGAAGATCACACCGGCGATGATCAGGTTCCGGGACTTGGTCAGGTCCACCTGATTCTCCACCACATTGCGGACGCCGATGGCGGAGATCATGCCGTACAGCATAAAGGAAACGCCGCCGATAATGGCAGAGGGCATGGTGGAGATGATCGCGGAGAACTTGGGAATGAAGGACAGAACCACGGCAAAGACCGCCGCCAGGCGGATCACTCGGGGATCATACACCCGGGACAGCTCCAGAACGCCGGTGTTCTCGCCGTAGGTGGTGTTGGCGGGGCCACCCAGCAGTCCGGCCAGGGCGGTTGCCAAACCGTCCCCGGTCAGGGTGCGGTGAAGGCCGGGGTCCTCAATGAAGTTCTCCCCCACCGTGGCGGAGATGGCGGACATATCGCCGATATGCTCCATCATGGAGGCAATGGCAATGGGGGCCATCACAAGGATAGCGGTCAGGTCAAATTTGCAGAGCTGGAAATTGGGCAGGCCCACCCAGCTATCGGAAACCACGGCAGCAAAGCTGATAATGGCGGAACCGTCGGGATTCGTGACCCCAAAGGCATTCAGAACCACGGCAAAGATGTAAGAGATCACAACGCCCATCAGGATGGGGATGATTTTAAACATCCCCTTGCCCCAGATATTGAAAATGATGATAACCACCAGGGCCACAATCGCGATGAGCCAGTTGGTGGAGGCATTGGAGATTGCGGAAGCCGCCAGGGACAGGCCGATGCAGATAATGATCGGGCCGGTGACGACCGGGGGCAGGAACCTCATCACCCGCCTGACGCCCACCAGCCTGATGATCAGGGCCAGAACCAGGTACAAAAGGCCCGCCACCACCACGCCGCCGCAGGCATAGGCCACTTTATCGTTGGCGGACATTCCGGCATAGATGCCGCTGTTCAGGTTGGCCACAGTGTAAAACCCGCCCAGGAACGCGAAGGAGGAACCCAGAAACGCGGGAACCTTCAGCTTCGTCAGGACGTGGAACAGCAGGGTGCCAAATCCGGCGCAGAACAGGGTGGTGGAAACCGTGACCCCCCGGGTCAGCGGCTCCCCGCAGGCGGCCTCAAAATAGCCCATGACCAGGATGGGGACGAGGATCGTCGCCCCGAACATGGCGAACAAATGCTGCACGCCCAGGAGCAGCATTTTGGGTTTTCCAAGGGTTCTGGCGTCGCGGATGGCGCCCTCATGTTTTTCATTCATGGCGGTTCTTCCCTTCATATCGTTTTCTGTAATATATCAAAAACCGTAATAGCTGTCAAGTATTTTTGCCGCAAAGAGGCGAAGCCCGCCGCCAAGGGAAGGCTTCGCGTTTGCCCATAGAGAAATCTGTTACACTTCTGTCCTGTTTTCCTCCTGGGAGGCGCTGTATTCCCGCATGGCCTCTATGTCGCGTTCGGAACCCATGACCCACAGGACATCGTCCTTGTGAATCATCGCGCCCGCCTCCGGCATTTCCAGCATTCCGCCGTCCCAGCGCTGAATGCCAACGACCATGCAGTGGGCCGTTTCCTGGATTCTGCTGTCCCGGATGGCTTTTTCGCAGTAGGGTTCGCTGCCCGCCACCTTGAACTCAACGCAGATCAGCGGGGACTGCTTCTCCGTGTCTCCCAGGCCCATAAAGTTTTTCAGCGTGTTCACCGTGTACCTCGGGCCGATGTCCTGATACTCCCGGAAGCGCCGGATGGCGCGCTCCAGGCCGACCGCAAAGACGCGGTCCCCGGCGCAGACCTCCACTTTTCCGCCGGGCAGCAGCAGGATCTCCGTTCCCCGCTCGATCTTAATCACGAAAATATTCTGCCGCCGGCCCCATCCGAGATCCATCAGGGTCTGCCCCTGATAGAGCGCGTCCTTCGGCACCATAAAGGAGATGATCCGATAGTCGTTTTCAAAGCTGTCGGCAAACTCCGGCACATCCATGTCCTTAGCGGCCATGCTCGCGAACAGAATTGTGGCCCGCTTCATCTGGGAGTACCGCTTGCGCTGCTTGTAGTCCAGGATGTAAAGCCCCAGGCCAATCACCATCCAGCCGAGGAACAGCAGAACCGCCTCGGGGCCCATATAGATCGGCTGCCCCGGAATCAGCAGCAGCAACAGCAGCGCCGCCATGCAGATGCCCGCAACCCACGCGGTTTTCGTGCCGCCGGGAATACGGTAAGGGCGATTCAGGTCAGGTTCCTTTTTCCGGAGCCGGATCAGGCAGAACGCCGTCAGCATCCAGCTCAGGACATAGCCTGCCGCAGAGAAGGAGGTCAGCGGGTCGATCAGGCCCATTCCCAGGAAGGGGCCGGTCAGGGAGGCGATCAGCGCCACAATCAGGGCCCTGGTGGGGGTCTTGTACTTGGGGTGCTGCTTGGAGAGGGAGAAAGGCACAATGCTGACGCGGGCCATGGCCATCAATAGCTGAGATGAGGCCATGAAGAAGCCGTTCCAGGTGGTCAGCAGGCCGCAGAGCGCGCCCACCAGAATCAGCAGATAAAGCGTCTTTCCAAGGGCGCCCGGATAGATTGTCCGGAAGAGATTGGCTACGGAGGGTTCATCATAGGTCAGGAACTCTTTCCAGGGCACCGCGCCGCCCAGCGTGACCAGCAGCAGGGCATAGAAAAGGCAGGCGATGAATACCGTGAGGACCACCGTCTTGCCGATGCTCTTGGCGCGGCCGCCGGCCTCCTCAATCCCCTGGGGAATCGTCTCAAACCCCGCCAGGAAGAAAGGCGCGGAGGCCAAAATGGAAAGCGCACCGCCAAAAAAGGAACTGTGGAAGCCGGAACCCTGATTTTCATAGACAGGCCGGAAGTTGGCCGGATCGAGCTTGACTGCGGCAAAGATCATAGCCAAAATGCCCGCGCCTACCAGGACAAAGCAGAGAATCCTTTGCAGCAGAGCGGAGGTCTGAACGCCCCGGCGGTTGATCACAAACAGAAGCACGGAAATCACCGTGCCCAGGATAATGTGGCCGAGATAAATATCCGCCCCCGCCAGGGTGTACAGAGGCGCCCCGGTCTTGAGAACGGGGAAGATAATACTCAGCACGTCTACTACATAGATTGATTCCCAGGGAATGATGGTGACAAACGCACCGAAGGCGGCCCAGCCCGAGATAAACGCGACACGGTCGCCAAACGCACGGAACGCATAGGACATACCGCCGCCGGAAACCGGCAGCATCGAGCAAAGTTCGCAGTAGCAAAGCGCCACCGGCACCATCAGCGCCAGGGCCAGGATATAGCCCGCAGCCGCCGGAAGCGGGCCTCCGCTGCTCCGCATCCAGTTGTTGATAGACACAGCCCAGCCGACTCCCACAATCGCACCAAATCCGATGCAGAAGAAATCGACCGGTGAAATGCCGCTTTTTTTCTTCATAAACCTTCCTTCTTTCTTTCTTTCTCTCTCTAAAATTCAGGAAACTTAACAAAAGTCCCTCTCATAATATAAACACCTTTGTGCTGATTGTCAATAGGTCTTTCCGCTATGCGTCACATTTTCCTTAGAAAACGAAGGGAATATTACTTCCCGTTTGTATCCAGCGCCCGAGAAAAGAAGTTTTAGGATGGACGGCTCAGGCCGGACAATTTTCCGCCGCAGCGCTTGACCTTTTCCCTCGGCTGCTTTATAATGACGAAAAGACCACTATTTACACGGTTTGGAGGTTTATTGCGTATGAATTTAAAGGGCAGATCCTTTCTGAAGCTGCTTGACTTCACCCCGGAGGAGATTTCCGGCCTGCTGGCCCTGGCCGCGGAACTGAAAGCCAAGAAGAAAGCCGGAATCCCCCACGATACCCTGCGCGGCAAGAACATTGCCCTGATTTTTGAAAAGACCAGCACCCGCACCCGCTGCTCCTTTGAGGTTGCCGCCCATGATCTGGGGATGCAGGTGACGTATCTTGATCCCTCCGGCTCCCAGATCGGAAAGAAAGAGTCCATCCCGGACACCGCCCGGGTTCTGGGCCGTATGTTTGACGGCATTGAATATCGCGGCTTCGGCCAGGAGATCGTGGAAAGCCTGGCCGCGTATGCCGGCGTCCCCGTTTGGAATGGCCTGACCAACGAATTTCACCCCACCCAAATTCTGGCGGATTTTCTCACCATTCAGGAGCGGTTTGGCCATTTAAAGGGGATCAACCTGGTGTATCTGGGGGATGGCCGCTATAATATGGGCAACTCCCTGATGGTGGGCAGCGCCAAAATGGGCCTGAACTTCACTCTCTGTGCCCCCAGAGCCTACTTCCCCGATGCCGCTTTGGTGGAAACCTGCCAGGCCATCGCCGCCGGAACCGGCGCCTCCATCCGCCTGTGTGAAGATCCCATGGAGGCCACCGGGGGCGCCGATGTGCTCTATACCGATGTGTGGGTTTCCATGGGCGAACCGGTGGAGATTTGGGAGCAGCGCATCCGTGACCTGTCTCCTTACCAGGTCAACCGGAAGCTCATGGAGAACGCCGGCCCCAAGGCCGTCTTTATGCACTGCTTGCCCGCTTTCCACGACCTGAAAACCACCATCGGCAAGGAGATGGGTGAGCGCTTTGGCCGGGATGCCATGGAGGTCTCCGATGAGGTGTTTGAGGGCCCCCAGTCCATCGTCTTTGACGAGGCGGAAAACCGGACGCACACCATCAAGGCTGTCATGGCCGCTACGCTATAATCCGTTAGATGTGTAAAATCCCATGCCATGGGGCATGGGATTTTCTCACAATTCCGGTATTTGCTTTTCTTTCCGGTCTATTTCCATTTTGGGGGCCTCTTTCCCGGCTTTTCGCTCCGCCAGCCGCTTTCTGGAGTTGCTGATGGTGACGGAAACCTCATCGGGGGTGAGGCGGTACACGTCGTCCTCATGTCCCCGCAGCCTTTCATCCAGCTTTCGGAACAGCTTCTCGTCCACCTCGCAGCCGGCGGCCTGCCGGATGGCTTGGGGCAGTTCTTCCCGAAGCTGTCCAAGGGTTTTCCCCCGCAGCCTGCGGATCGTCTCCTGGGGTTTTCCGTTCCGCCGGCTGCCGCCTTCCAGGAAAAATACGATGTTATGATAGAAAAAGGTCAGCATCTTTTCCGCGCTGATCCGCATGGAGGAGATATCGAGAATGATTTGCGCCAATGTCTCATTGCACATCCTGTCGTAGACCTCAAACTCCATTCTCCCCCCGTCGTCAGGCTCCAGCCCGCTTTTTTCAAATTCCTCCTCCAGGGAACCCGCCGGATGGCCCGCCGCCCTCTGATAGTTGGCAATCACGCCGCTGATCAGCTTTTTCAGCCAGCTCTGCCGCTGGAACGGGTGATATTCATCGGAATCCCGCACATATTTTGCGATCTGCTTCCAGAGGGCGAGATCCAGCTCCTGAAGAATATCCTCGATATCCTCCTTTTTGCTGAACCGCAGGCAGATCTGGGGCCGCGCATAGGCGTTGACATCCTCTATCATCTTTTCCATCACGGCCATATCTCCGGCGGAAACGCCGGCTTTCAGCCACCGGTAATAGGATTCCGCGCCGAAAAACGCCTTTTCTTCCTCCGGCTTTGTTCCTGTCAAGGCAACGCGCCCCCTTTCCCTCAGTCAGGTTTTGTTATTTTACCACATTTTTCAACTCTTTTCAACTCTTTCCCCGGGAAACCGGCAGGTTATCCCGGACAAAAGGATGTGATCTCTATGCTGCCCAGCTTCGATCCGGAACAATGTATCGGCTGCCTGCAATGCGCAAGAGCCTGCCCCATGGGGGTCATCGGCAGGGACGCGGAGGGCCGCCCCGGGGTTCTCCCCCGAAGGCGGTGCATCGCCTGTATGCACTGCGCCGCGATCTGCCCGAGGCGGGCCGTTTCCTTTGAGGGCCTGACTCCGGAGCAGCTTTACCGCCCGACGCCGGAAAGCCCGGTGGAGCGCCTGATCCGCCAGCGCCGCTCGGTGCGGAATTTCAAAGAGGCCCTGCCCGACCGGGAAGTCCTCCAATGGGCGCTGGACACGGCGGAATACGCCCCCAGCGGGAAAAATGTTCACGCCACCCGGTGGACGGTGCTGTGGGGGAAAGCGGTGACAGACCGGTTTACCCGCATGGCGCTGGAAATCTGCGAGGCCACCGGGGAGGCGCCGGAGCTGCCCAAGCTGTACCGGGCGGGCGTCAACCTGCTCACCTGCAACGCCCCCTGCGTGGTCATCGGCTGGTCCCCGGAGGACTGCCTGAACCCGGTGATCGACACTGCCCTGGCCATGTCCACCCTGGAAATGCTGCTGCTCAGTCGGGGGATCTCCACCTGCTGGGGCGGCTATCTGAACCAACTGGCAAACCGCCACGACAGCCTGCGCAGCGCACTGGGCATCCCGGAGGGATGTAAGATGCGCTGCGCCCTGATGGTGGGGTATCCCGACCGGGAAACCTATCGGAATATCCCCTACCGCCCGGATGCCGCCGTGACCTGGCTGGAGGAATGAGACGGAGGGGATGAACCGGGGCCGTCGGCCTTCCGGGGGGTCACTTATTCTTCTTGCTGTGGATGCTTTTCATTCTCAGTTCGTTGGACAGGATACTCTTTCTCATCCGCAGGGACTTGGGCGTGACCTCCAGCAGCTCATCATCGCCCAGATATTCCAGGCACTGCTCCAGGCTCATCTGCTTGGGGGGCACCAGCCGCAGCGCGTCATCGGAGCCGGAGGCGCGGGTATTGGTCAGGTGCTTGGCCTTACAGACGTTGACGGTGATATCCTCGCTCCTGGGGGTGGAGCCGATAATCATGCCCTCGTAGACGGGCACGCCCGCTCCGATGAACAGCACGCCCCGCTCCTGGGCGTTGAACAGGCCATAGGTGATGGAAACACCGGTCTCGTAGGAAATCAGGGAACCGGTGTGACGGCGGATCACGTCCCCCTTCACGGGCTGATAGGAATCAAACACGGAGGCCATGATACCCTCGCCCTTGGTGTCGGTGAGAAATTCGTTGCGATAGCCGAACAAGCCCCGGGAGGGAACCAGGAACTCCAGCTTGGTGCGATCCGCGCCCACCGGGGTCATTTCCAGGAAGTCGCCCTTTCGCTCGCCCATCTTGGACATGACAGAGCCCACCGCGTCGTTGGGCACGTCCACCACCAGCCGTTCACAGGGCTCACACTTGACCCCGTCAATCTCCTTATACAGCACCCGAGGGGGAGACACCTGAAACTCATAGCCTTCCCGCCGCATCGTCTCAATCAGGATGGACAGGTGCATTTCCCCCCGGCCTGCAACATTGAACGCATCGGTAGACCCCTCCAGCTCAGTGACCCGCAGGGAGACATCCTTCAGAGTTTCCCGCATCAGGCGGTCCTTGATCTGGCGGGAGGTCACGAACTTGCCCTCCCTGCCGGCATAGGGGCCGTCGTTGACGGCGAAGGTCATTTCCATGGTGGGGGCGGAGATCTTCACAAACTCCATGGGTTCCACCGCTTCGGGGTCGCAGATTGTGTCGCCAATGGTGATCTCCCCAATGCCGGACATGGCAATGATATTGCCGGCGGAGGACTGGGACACCGGCACCCGGTTCAGGCCGTCAAATTCGTACAGGGAGACCGCTTTCAGCCTCTTGGATACCCGGTTGGGGTCATGGTAGTTGGTGACCACGATCTCCTGGTTCTGCCTGACGGTGCCCCGCTCAATGCGGCCAATGGCGATGCGGCCCACAAACTCATTGTAGTCGATGGAGGACACCAGCATCTGGAAGGGCGCCTCCTCATCGGCTTCCGGGGCGGGGATATAGTCCACAATGGTGTCAAACAGAGGCTTCAGGTCTGTCCCCGCCACATCGGGGGAATAGGACGCGGTCCCCTGCCGTCCGGAGCAAAACAGGGTGGGCGATTCAAACTGCTCGTCGGTGGCGTCCAGGTCCATCAGCAGCTCCAGCACCTCGTCCATCACCTCATGGATGCGCTGGTCGGGGCGGTCGATCTTATTCACCACCACGATAACCTTGTGCC
>CAYSNK010000027.1:0-14681 GCA_964432375.1 uncultured Oscillospiraceae bacterium
CATGCGGCCGCTGATCGAGCGGGGGTACGTGTATTCCGCCGTGCCGCCGCTGTACAAGCTGACCCGGGGCAAAACCGTAAAGGTGGCCTATTCCGACGAGCAGCGCGACCGGGTTTCCGCGCAGCTGCGATCCGACAATCCCAACGCCAGGGTGGACATCGCCCGGTATAAGGGTCTGGGCGAAATGGATCCCCACGAGCTGTGGGAGACCACCATGGATCCCGAGCAGCGCAGTCTGCGCCGGATCACGCTGGACGACGCCATACGGGCCGACGAGATTTTCACCGTCCTCATGGGCGAGCAGGTGGAGCCGAGAAAGGAATGGATTGAAAGAAACGCAAGGTATGCGGTGAATATTGATATTTGATGGTTCTATTGAAGGCTGATACAGAGTATAGACAGTTCTATTAAAAAACACGGAGGTGCGTCAATGGCACACAACAGAAGCTATAAACCCGAGGACATCGCATTTCCCGACCAGGTGATTACCGAATCCAAGCTGGTCGATGAGATGGAGAAATCCTACATCGAATACGCCATGAGCGTCATTGTCGGCCGGGCGCTGCCGGACGTGCGCGACGGATTGAAGCCCGTCCACCGCCGGATTCTTTATACCATGTACGAAAGCGGCCTGACCTCGGATAAACCCTTCAAGAAATCCGCCACCTGCGTCGGTGACGTTCTGGGCAAATACCATCCCCATGGCGACGCGTCCGTCTATGACGCCATGGTGCGCCTGGCGCAGAGCTTCTCCATGCGCTATATGCTGGTGGACGGCCACGGCAACTTCGGCTCCGTGGACGGAGATCCCCCGGCGGCCTACCGGTATACTGAGGCAAGGCTGAGCAAAATCGCGGGGGAGATGCTCCGGGATATTGACAAGGAAACCGTGGACTGGGACCCCAACTTTGACGAATCCCGGAAGGAGCCCCGGGTGCTCCCCTCCCGCTTTCCCAATCTGCTGGTCAACGGCTCCAGCGGCATCGCCGTGGGCATGGCCACCAATATTCCGCCCCACAACCTGACCGAGGTGATCAACGCCTGCATCTGCGTGCTGGATAACCCGGAGGCGGAGCTCAGCGACCTGATGCAGTACATTCATGGCCCGGACTTCCCCACCAGGGGCATCATCATGGGCCGCAGCGGGATTCGCGCCGCCTACGCCACGGGCCGGGGGAAGATCGTGGTGCGGGCCCGGACGGAATTTGAGGAGTACGGCAAGGATCGGGTCCGCATCATCGTGGGGGAACTGCCCTACCAGGTGAACAAGCGCCAGTTGATCCGGAATATCGCCGACCAGGTGCATGAAAAACGGCTGGAGGGCATCTCGGACCTGCGGGATGAATCCGACCGCAACGGCATGAGGATCGTCATTGAGCTGAAAAAGGACGCAAATCCCCAGGTGGTGTTGAACCGCCTGTTTGCCCAGACCGCCATGCAGTCCAGCTTTTCCATTATCATGCTGGCCCTGGTGAACAATCAGAAGCAGCCCAAGGTGCTGACCCTGAGAAATTATCTGGACGAATATCTGACCTTCCAGGAGGAAGTCATTATCCGCCGGACAAAATACGACCTGAGAAAGGCCCAGGAGCGGGCCCACCTGCTGGAGGGCCTGCTGATCGCCCAGGACAACATTGACGAAGTGATCCGCATTATTCGCAGCAGCTACGACGATGCAAAAAGCCGCCTGTGCCAGCGCTTTGGGCTGGATGATGTGCAGGCCCAGGCGATCTGCGACATGAGGCTGATCGCCCTCCAGGGTCTGAACCGGGAAAAGCTGGAGGAGGAATACCGGGAGCTGGAAAAGCGCATCGCCTACTACCAGCAGCTTCTCTCCGACGATGTTCTGCTGCGCAAGGTTTTAAAGGATGAGCTGACCGCCATCCGCGACAAATACGGGGATGAACGGAAAACCGAGATCCAGGATGTTGAGGATGAGATCGACCTGGAGGATCTCATTGAGGAGGAGGACTGCGTCTACACCCTGACCCACGCGGGCTATATCAAGCGCACCCCCGTCTCCACCTATCGCTCCCAGAAGCGGGGAGGCCGGGGAATCAGCGGCCAAAGCCTGCGGGAGGAGGACTATGTGGCGGTGATGATGAGCTGCTCCACCCACGACTTTATCCTGTTCTTCACCAACCAGGGCAGAGCATACCGGAAAAAGGGCTATCAGATCCCGGAGGCGGGCAGAACCGCCAAGGGCACGGCCATTGTCAATGTGATCCCCCTGGCCCCGGAGGAAAAGGTCACCGCCATGATGTATGTGCGGGAATTTACGGACAGCGAATATATCGTCATGGCCACCCGGAACGGCACCGTGAAGCGGATCGCCCTGGAATCCCTCAACACCGCCCGGAAGGGCGGCATCCGCGCCCTGACCCTGGAGGAGGGGGATCAGCTCATCTCCGTCCGCCGCACCGATGGACAGCAGAACGTCATGCTGTGCAGCCGGGAGGGAATGGCAATCTGCTTCAAGGAAACGGACATCCGCTGCATGGGCCGGGAGGCGGTAGGCGTCCGGGGCATCAAGCTCCAGGAGGGGGACAGCCTCGTGGGGATGGAGATCTCCGGCGACGGCAGCTCCCTGCTGACTGTCACCGAAAACGGCTATGGAAAGCGCACCGCCCTGGAGGAATATCACGTCCAGAATCGGGGCGGCATCGGTCTGAAAAACTACAACCTGACGGCAAAGACCGGCAAGGTAGCCGATGTGGCCATGGTCAACGACCATGAGGATGTGATGATGATTTCGGACGACGGCATTATGATCCGCACCGCAGCCGATGGGATCAACCTGTATAGCCGGATGACCCAGGGGGTCCGCGTGATGAATATGGGGGAGGGCGTAAAGCTGATCGCCGTGGTCAAAATAGACCGGGAAAAGGAAGCTGCTCCCGCCGAAAGCCAAAGTCCGGAAGGCGAAGATCCCTCTTAAATCGGGAGGAAAGAGCTTGAAAACGGTAACCCTTTATACGGACGGAGCCTGCTCCGGCAATCCCGGCCCCGGGGGCTGGGCCTGTATTCTGCTGTACGGCGAGCATGAGCTGGAGCTGTCCGGCGGCGAGGCAAACACCACCAATAACCGCATGGAGCTGACCGGCGTGATCCAGGGCCTGAAAGCCCTGAAGCAGCCCTGCCTTGTGGAATTATATTCCGATTCCAAGTATGTGGTAGACGCCCTGGAAAAGGGCTGGGCCCTGGGCTGGCAGCAGCGGGGCTGGATCAAGGGGAATAAGGAACCGGCCCTCAATCCGGATTTGTGGGAGATCCTGCTGGAGCTCTGCCAGATTCACCGGGTAAACCCCCATTGGGTCAGGGGACATTCCACCGACCCCTATAACATCCGCTGTGACAAGCTGGCGGTGGCGGAATGGAAAAAGCTGAAATGACAGAGCAGGAAAGATATATGGCGGCGGCCCTGGAACTGGCCCGGGAAGCCGCCGCCGCCGGGGAGGTTCCGGTGGGCTGCGTCATCGTAAAGGACGGGGCGATCATCGGCCGGGGCAGGAACCGCCGGGAGGCGGGGCAGGACGCCACTGCCCACGCGGAGCTTGAGGCCATCCGGGACGCCTGCGGGAAAACCGGAAGCTGGCGGCTCCACGGGGCAAAGCTCTATGTGACCCTGGAACCCTGTCCCATGTGCGCGGGCGGGATCATCAATTCCCGGATCGACGCCGTCTATTACGGCGCCAGGGAGGAAAAAATGGGCTGCTGCGGCTCTGTGCTCAACCTGTTTGAGGAGCGGTTCAATCACCACCCCCGGATCTACGGCGGGATTCTGAAAGAGGAGTGCGGCAAGGTGCTGGGGCAGTTCTTTGAAGAACGGAGAGGGAAGCCCTGATAAAATTTAATAGTTTTGTAACAGAATCTCTCTAACTTCCTTAACAACTAAATGGTAAGATAAAACCATCAGATGTGATGAACTTTTTCATTCTATCCTCCAATCCTCAAGGGGCTGTGAAGAACCGGGGCGAACCGCTTCCGGACTTCACAGCCCCGGACTGTTCCCGTGAAAGCTCCGCTTTCCGGTAAATGGAATGAGGATGCTCCAATTTATGCGCCAAAAAATGCAGGAAAAACGGGATTTTCCTGCATTTTGCGCTTTATTTGCCGTGGTTTTTATGGTATAATAGCCGAAAAGCCGCGAGGATGCCCCGCTTTTCTGCCGTTTTGCTCCCCGGGTGCCCCGGGAAGTGCGGAACAGGGCGCATAGAGCCCCAAACCGGCAGCCCGCCTCCGCTTCCCGAGGGGAATCGTAAAGGAGAGAACAGCCAAGATGAAACAAGTTATCAAACGCATTTTAGGGATGATCCCCGTTCTCATCGGCGTGATCCTGCTGATTTTCCTGATGCTGCGCATCATTCCCGGCAATGCCATCGCCGTCCTTCTGGGGGATCATGTCAGTCAGGATACCATTGACCGCCTGACTGTGGCAATGGGACTGGATCAGCCGATGTGGAAGCAGTTTCTCACCTATCTTGGGAATATGCTCCACGGGGACCTCGGCATCAGCTACAAATACAGCATCCCCGTGACGGACATGATTGCGGAGGCGTTTCCCCATACCGTAAAGCTGACGCTGATGGCGATTCTCTTTGCCTGGGTGATCGGCCTTCTGGCCGGCATTGTGGCCGCCATTCGCCAGAACCGCCTGCTGGATCGCCTGTTTATGGGCTTCGCCCTGATGGGCGTTTCCATGCCGGTGTTTATGACCGCGCTCTTTCTCCAATATCTGCTGGCCTTCAAGCTGAAGTGGTTTGCGCTGACCTCGGACGGCTCCTTTCTCAGCATGATCCTCCCCGCCATTGCCCTGGGCTGGAACAGCGCGGGCAGCATCGCCCGGATCACCCGCTCCAGCCTGCTGGAGGTCATGCAGGCGGACTACATCGACACCGCCCGGGCCAAGGGCCTGGCCAAGGGCGCGGTCATTCTGGGCCACGCCCTGAAAAACTCCATGCTGCCGGTTATCACCATGATGGCCCTGCAGCTATCCAGTATGCTGTCCGGCGCGGTGATTACCGAGAGCATCTTCGGTATTCCCGGCATAGGCCGCCTGGCCACCACCGCCATCACCACCCGGGATATGCCGGTCTTACAGGGCACTGTCATTGTCACGACGATCATCGTAATCGCGGGCAATCTTCTGGCCGATCTGCTCTATTCCGTGCTTGATCCGCGCATCAGAAAGGGGGACTGAACAACATGAGGGAAACAGAGCCTGTTCGGGAGATCCCTTTCGAGGATCTGCAGAGCCAGATCGGGGAAAAGGACGGCGTCAGGGAAAAGCTGGCCCGGATGTGCCGCCAGAATAAGCTGGCCGCGTTCTCCGCGCTGTTCATTCTCATCATCCTCCTCCTGGCGATCCTGGCCCCTGTGGTCGCCCCCTATGGAGAGGCGGAGCAGGACTTGCTGAACCGCCTCCAGCCCCCCACCCTCCGCCATTGGTTCGGCACCGATG
Organism: uncultured Oscillospiraceae bacterium; assembly: GCA_964432375.1. Taxonomy (GTDB): domain Bacteria; phylum Bacillota; class Clostridia; order Oscillospirales; family Oscillospiraceae; genus JAJQBJ01. Next base: position 5,462 of record CAYSNK010000027.1, read on the forward strand.
AGCTGGGGCGGGATGTCTTTACCCGCATCCTGTACGGCGCCCGGGTTTCCCTGACCATCGGTATCATGCCCAGTATCATCGCCCTGCTGGTGGGGGTCACGCTGGGGCTGCTGGCCGGTTACCTGGGGGGCGTTGTGGACTACGTTATCATGCGGATTGCGGATATCATGCTGTCCATCCCCTCCCTGCTGCTGGCCATGGTGGTCATGTACACCTTGGGTTCCTCCACCGCCACCCTGTTTATCGCCCTCTCCCTGGTCAACTGGGCCAGCGTAGCCCGGGTGGTGCGGAGCCAGACCCTGAGCCTGAAGGAGAGCGAATATGTGGAGGCCGCCCGCTCCATCGGCGTTTCCCGGTGGACCATCATGCTCCGGCACATTATGCCCAACTGTATTCCCAGCCTGATCGTCCTCTTTACGCTGAACATCCCCTCCGCCATTTTGTCCGAAAGCTCCCTGAGCTTCCTGGGCATCGGCGTCCAGCCGCCGCAAGCCTCCTGGGGCCTGATGGTCAATCAGGCAAAGGAGTTTCTGTTCACCTCCCCCTGGCTGTGTCTGGCCCCCTGCCTGTCCATCATGGTGGTGGTGTTGGCCTTCAACTTCCTGGGGGACGGCCTGCGGGACGTGCTGGATCCCTACATGAAAAATCAGTAAGGGGGCCGGAAGCAATGATGGAAAATGAAAACAACATCCTGGAAATTCGCGGCCTGCAATCCTATTTCTTTACCGAAAAAGGGGTCGTCCCGGCGGTTGACGGCCTGGATCTGGACATCCCCAAGGGCAAGATCATCGGCCTTGTGGGGGAATCCGGCTGCGGCAAGAGCATGACCGCAAAGTCTGTCATGGGCCTGCTGAAATACCCCGGCCGGATTGCCGGCGGCAGCATCCGGTTTGACGGCATGGAGCTGACCCAATTCAAGGACAGGGAGCTGCGCAAGCTCTGCGGCAGCCGGATCTCCATGATTTTTCAGGAGCCTATGACCAGCCTGAACCCGGTGCTGAAGGTGGGCCGCCAGGTTCGTGAAACCCTGCTGGTGCATAACCGCTCCCTGGGCAAGGAGGAGGCAAAGCGCCAGGTTCTCGAGATGTTTGCCCGGGTGGGGATTCCCGAGCCGGAGAAGCGCTATGACTGCTATCCCCACCAGCTCTCCGGCGGCCTGCGCCAGCGGGTCATGATCGCCATGGCGATGATCTGCAAGCCCAGGCTGCTGATCGCGGACGAGCCCACCACCGCCCTGGATGTGACCATAGAGGCCCAAATCCTGGGGCTGATGAAGGAGCTTCAGGCCGAAACCGGCATGAGCGTCCTGATCATTACCCACAACCTGGGGGTGGTGGCGGAGATCTGCGACTATGTATATGTCATGTACGCCGGGAAAATCATGGAGCAGGCCGAGACTTACGAGCTTTTCGACCACACCGCCCATCCCTATACCAGGGGCCTGCTGGCCTCCATCCCCCGGATCGGGCGCTGCCCGGAGCGGCTGCACACGATTCCCGGCGTGGTGCCGAATCTGCTCCATCTGCCTGCCGGATGCGCGTTCTGCACCCGCTGTGACCGGGCAGAGGATCTCTGCCATCGGGAAAAGCCCGGGCTGTATCAGGCGGCGGAGGGACACTATGTCCGCTGCTTCCGCCGGGAAACCGGGAGGGAGGAACAGGCATGAGGGAAGAAAAAAACGAAGTTCTGCTGGAAGCGGAGGGGCTGGTCAAGGAGTTTGATACCTCCGTCAAGGCCCAGAAGGTGCACGCGGTCAACGGCGTCAGCCTGAAAATTTTCCGGGGCGAGACCCTGGCCCTGGTGGGGGAGTCCGGCTGCGGCAAGAGCACCCTGGGCCGCACGCTGATCCGGATGCTGCCCGCCACCGGGGGCAGGGTGCTCTTTCACGGGGAGGACATCACCGCCATGACGGAGAAGCAGTTTCGCTCCATCCGCCCCAAGCTGCAAATGGTGTTTCAGGACCCCTACGCCAGCCTTGATCCCCGCATGAACGTCCGGGACATCATCGCGGAGCCCCTGAAAACCTACAAGATCTGCAAATCCGGGGAGGAGACCACCCGGCGGGTCATGGAGCTGATGAAAGCGGTTGGCGTTCCCACGGAGTTTCTCAACCGCTATCCCCACCAGTTCTCCGGGGGCCAGCGCCAGCGCATCGGCATTGCCCGGGCCATTGCCCTGCGCCCGGAGCTGATCGTCTGCGACGAGCCGGTTTCCGCCTTGGATGTGTCCGTTCAGAGCCAGGTGCTCAACCTGCTGAAGGATTTGCAGCAGGCGTTCCACCTGACCTATTTGTTCATCGGCCACGACCTGTCCGTCATCAACTATATTGCGGATCGGGTCTGCGTCATGTTCCTGGGCAGCGTCTGCGAGATCTCCCCGAAGGAGGCCCTTTACGCCGCCCCGCTGCACCCCTATACCGGCTTCCTGCTGGACGCCATCCCCCAGGCAGACCCCCACCTGCGGAGCAGGGAGAGAAAGGTGCTGGCCGGTGAGATCCCCAGCCCGGTGAACCTGCCGGAGGGCTGCTGCTTCCACACCCGCTGCCCCTACGCCACCGAGGAGTGCCGCAGGGTCAAGCCGGAGCTGAAGTCCTACGGGGACCGAAACTGCGCCTGCCATCATCCCCTGCATCTCAGTTAAACGGCAAGGCCGGAATCCGATGAAAGCGGATTCCGGCCCCTTTTTTTCAATCGAGCATGGTCAGCGTCAGGGAGACGCCGGGAACAGGAACGCCCTCAGCCGTCGTCCCGAAATTCCAGGAGGTCCCCCGGCTGGCAGTTCAGCTCATGGCACAGCGCCATCAAAGTGGAAAAGCGGATGGCCTTCGCCCGGTTGTTCTTCAGGATAGACAGGTTGGCCGGGGTGATTCCCACCCGGGAGGCCAGCTCTCCGGCGGAGATCTTCCGCTTTGCCATCATCACGTCCAGATTGACGATAATTTCCACGAAGTTTTCCCCCTCTTACACGGTGAAATCCAGTTCGTCCTTCATGGAGATGGCCTGCTCAAAGGCGTTTTTCACAATGCGGACGATCAGGCCCATAAAACCGGCGGCCACCGCCGCCAGCAGGAGCAGCGGATAGACCGTCACTGTGCCGGCGGCGCAGAGGATTCCCACCGCAAAGCAGCACCAGCTAACGGCCCGCATCAGGGCCACGTTCTCCGGCACAAAGACCAGGCCCTTTCGGATGCCCTTCAGCAGCCGCCAAAGGCTCCACAGCGCGGCCCAGCCCGCGATGCTGCACAGATAAAAGAGGATCAGCAGGTGGAGATACTGCGCGCCGCTGAGCAGGTTGGATAAATCCATAAAATACCCAATCGTCCAGTAGGCGCTGGCGTCCAGCGCCGCCAGCAGCGCCCCGAAGATAACCACGCAGACCCGGCTCAGCGTCACGCTCTTGTTCTGATTCCAGTTCATTTGACAATACCCCTTTCCCGGAGCGCTTGCGCGCCCTGTTGACCCAAGGATAGCACAGAACAACCTGAAAGTCAATAAAAATTTATCGAAAAACGATAAAACTAAGCGGAAAACAAGAGCGCCATTCGGCCCGACACACCGATTGGCGCTCCCGTGTCCTCCCGCCTCTCACCCGGCGGAAAACAGATCCTTTACCACCTCCAGGAAGCGCTTCGCGGACGGGTTTGTCAGGTCTTTATGCCAGGCAACCACATAGGTCCGCACAGAATCGGGGTCCGGGATGGGAACAAACTTCACATTTTCCGAGTAGAAAACCCAGCGGAGCGCCTCGGGAATGATGGAAATGCCGGTGCCCGCGCCCACGGAAAGGAGGACCGCCTCCGCCCGGTCATACTTGCACACGACGTTGGGCTGATAATCATGGGCCCGGCAGACCCGGTGAATCTCCTCGTAAAGGCCGGGGCCGTCTGTCTCCGACGTGTCGATAAACCGCTCGTTTTTCAGCTTGGAAAAGTCCAGAGGCTGATCTGCCAGGGGGTGGTTTGCCGGAAAAGCCACGCACAGGTGGTCGGTGTGGGAGACAATGCTTTCAAAATTATTTCCGGCGGGAACCATCTCCCGCACCGCGAAGTGGAAGTCATACCGCTGCTCGTTCATGGCGAGCACCTGGCTGCGCCCGGAGGTGAAATTGATGTCGATCATGATGTCCGGGTATTTCTGCGCAAAGACAGTCAGGCATTTTGACAGCGCGGTACAGGAAGTAGTCAGAGCCGAAATGGAAATGCTGCCGTGGATGCCCTTTTCCGCCTGCCGGATCTGAAAAACGGTTTTTTCCTCAAGCTCCACCATTTCCATCGCCCGGGGGAGCAGCTCCTGCCCCACCTCCGTAATGATGACCCCCTGCCGGGAGCGGAGAAAGAGAACCGCCTCCAACTGCTTTTCCAGCTCGTTGATCCCATGGCTGATGGTGGGCTGAGAAACGCCGCAGCGCCGCGCCGCCTCGGAAAAGCTGAGGGTCTGGGCGACGGAGATAAAGTATTTCAACTGTGTGGTATCCATGGAATACACCCCCTGTCAAGTATTATCCATATTTTTTTTGAAAATGTCAAGAAAAAGGATTGACAATATTATAGAGAAAGCCTATTATGATAAAGAAATCATCAATAAAGGAGGATACCTCTATGTCAATGCCCAAATACGTCAAACGAATTGGCGCTTTCGTCCTGGGAGCTTCCATGCTCCTGTCCCTGGCCGCCTGCGGCGGCTCCTCCTCGGAGAGCGAAGCGGAATCCCCCGCCCAGTCCGGTTCCGCCGAGGGCACCTACACCCTGTCCCTGACGATGCACGACCCCGTCACTTCTTCTAACGGCCTCATCCTTCAGGATTGGGCGGATCAGGTGTACGAGGCAACCGACGGGCACGTTGAGATCCAGCTATACGGCAGCGGTTCCCTTGCCGCCGGGACGGACGCAGTGGACTATGTCAAGAGCGGCGCGGCGGACATCGGCTGGATCTACACCGCGTTCTTCTCCGGCCAGTTCCCGCTGACCGAGGTCGTCTCGATTCCCATGATCGGCCTGTATCACCCCGCCCAGACCGCCAATGTGCTCTGGGATCTGTACGAGAACACGGAGGAATTGCAGGAAGAGCTGGCGGACTTCAAGGTTCTGATGCTCTACGGCAACCCTGTCAACTTTATTTCCACCAAAACGGTGGAGATCACCTCACCCGCTGATCTGAAAGGGCTGAACCTGCGCTGCCCCTCCGGCGGCGTGGCGGAGGTCTTGCAGGATCTGGGCGTCAACACCATTCTGATGAATTCCAACGACATCTATGACGGCCTGGAAAAGGGCACCATCGAGGGCACCGTCCACGAGTGGAACGGCCTTTCCACCTTCAGCCTGAATGAGCAGCTGAATTACTATCTGGATGTGCCCCTGTATGAGGGTGTGTTTGTGCTGGGCATGAACTGGGACTCCTGGAACGCGCTGCCGGAGGAATATCAGGAGGCCATCGAGAGTGTTTCCCTCCGGGCGGGCTCTGTCTCCGTGGCGGAGCAGTTCAACGACGCGGCCATGGCCCACAAGGATGAGATCCTGGAGGCCGGCGGCACCCTGGTGGAGCCCACCGAGGAGCTGACCGCCGCGATGCAGGCCGCCGCGGACGCCTATGCCCAGGAGTGGGCGGCGAACAACTCCACCGACACCTTCGACGCGGAAGCCTATTATGAAGAAGCTGTGGCCCTGGCAGATACTTATGCCACCTATTGATCTGCGGCTATGAGTACAACTGCTGTTGCGATCCTCGGGATCGTTGTCTTTCTGGTGCTGATTTCCCTCGGCATGAATATCGGCCTTGCCCTGATGCTGGTGGGTACGGTGGGCTATGCCGTGGTGGTGAACCCCACCGCCGCCATCGGCCTTCTCCGCACCATTCCGGCGACCCAGGCCGGGTCCTATACGCTGATGGTTGTGCCGATGTTTGTGATGATGGGGAACTTCGCGTTTGAGGCGGGGCTGAGCGAGGGGCTGTACAACGCCTGCAGCAAGTGGCTCTCCCGCCTGCCGGGTTCCCTGGCCTGCGGAACCGTGGCCGCCTGCGCCGGGTTCGGCGCGATCTGCGGCTCCTGCGCCGCCACCGCCGCCACCATGGGCACCATTTCCATCAAGGAAATGCAGCGCTACGGCTACGCCGACCAACTGGCCTGCGGTTCGGTTGCCATGGGCGGCACCCTGGGCGTGATGATCCCGCCCTCCACCTCCATGGTGGTCTACGCAATCATGGCGGAGTGCTCCATCGGCAGCCTGTTCGCGGCAGGCATCCTGCCGGGGATCATGCTGGCAGCCATGTGTATTCTGACCATCATCCTGCTGGTGAAAGTGAACCCCTCCCTGGCGCCCCCGCCCTCCAAGTGCCCCTGGAAGGAGCGCTTCCGCTCCCTGCTGGGCCTGGGCTGGGTTGTCCTCCTGTTCGGCGTGGTGCTGGGGGGCCTGTTTACCGGCCTCTTCACCGTCAATCAGGCTTCCGCCGTGGGCGTGGTGCTGGCTATGCTGATCACGACCTTCCGGAAGAAGATGAGCTGGGCCGTGTTCAAGCGGGCCGTCTCCACCTCGATCAAGACGGCGGCCATGACCTTCCTCATCCTGATCGGCGCCGCCGTGTTCTGCAACTTCCTCGCGATCACCGGGCTCCCCGCAAAGCTGGCCGCCGCGATTGAGGCGATGCACGTCTCCAAATACATCATCATCCTGATTATGACGCTGGTCTACCTGTTCCTCGGCTGTATCATGGACGAGCTTCCTATGATTATGCTGACCGTTCCCATTTTCCTGCCCATTGTGGAGGAGTTGGGCTTTGACCCGATCTGGTTCGGCGTCTATGTGGTGCTGGTGATGGAGCTGGGCGCCATCACCCCGCCTGTGGGCCTGAACTGCTTCGTGATCTCCGGCGTCGCCCGGGATGTGTCCCTGGGGACGATTTACAGGGGCTGTCTGCCGTTCTGCGTCACCATTTTTGTGGCGATTGCGGTTGTCACCTTCTGCCCCACCATCGCGCTGGTGCTCCCGCGCCTGTTTTTCGGATAAAGGAGGGAAACTTGTATGCTTAAACTAAAGCCCTTTATGAACCGGCTGGCGGGGGCCATCAGCGTTGTCAGCTTCGTGGGTTTTCTCTTTATCGCGGGAATATCCGTGGTGGACGTTATCCTGCAGCGGCTGTTCAACAGCCCCATCCTGGGCGTTTACGAAATCGTGGAGCGCACCATGCTCTGCGCGGTTTTCTGCGCCTTCGCCTACGGGCAGACGCAAAAGACCCACATCAATATGACGCTGATCCTGGCGAGAATGCCCCGGGTCCCCCAGATGATCCTGTTCTCCGTCATGGGGATTCTCAGCGTCGGGATGGCCGTGATTATGACCTACGCGGCGGGCGTCCAGATTTTTGTGGCATACGGCGACGGCACCGTGACCGGGATGCTGCATATTCCCCTGTGGCCCTTTTACATTGTGGAGTGCGCGGCCATGGTGTTCTTCACCATCACGCTGGCCTATGACACCGCGCTGTCCGTCGGGGCCGTTTTCTCCGAAGAACTGTCTGAGGAGGTGCGCTCCAGCTGGAGCTGAAAAAAGTCTTGCATAAACAGCAGGGGTGTGATATGATAAAGGGTAAATATATGAGGTGCGCCATCCCACCGAATGTTTTTACCGGAAGATCAATAAGATAAATAAATTCGTTGGGCGGCTCCACCGGTATAAGTCCTTTCCTGCTCCGTATTTTAATCATGGCCCGAGGAATTTATTATGAAAAATGTGAACAAAAAATTTATCCTTCTCTGGGCAAAGCGGCTCTTTATCTATCTGGTCGGCCTGTACTGTATGGCCATTGGCGTGGTGTTTTCCGCGAAGTCCGCCCTGGGCGTCAGCCCGGTGGGGTCGCTGGCCAATGTGCTCTATCAGATCGGCCTTGCCCAGGGCGCGCCGGATGTTGTCAACCTGGGCAACTGCACGATTGCCGTCTACTGTCTGTACATCTTTGTTGAGCTGCTGATTTTGAGGAAGGACTTCAAGCCCGCCATGCTGCTCCAGCTTGTGGCCTCCGTCCTCTTCGGCCAGCTAGTCAACCTGGCAACCGCCATGTTGTCCGTCCTGCCGGAGCCGCCGAATTACGCCATTCAGATGGTGTACCTGCTGTGCAGCATCCCCATGGTGGCGGTGGGCGTCATGCTCTATCTGTCCCCCAATATCCTGCCCACGCCGGGGGAGGGCATGAGCCTGGCCATCTCCACCAAGACGGGGCTGTCTGTGGGCGCAAGCAAAACGGTTTTCGACTGCTCTCTGGTGGTGATCTCGGCCATCACCTCCCTGATCTACTTCCACGGGCTGGTTGGCGTCCGGGAGGGTACGGTGATCTGCGCCCTTACGGTGGGCTTTGTGATGAAGCAGATGCAGAAGGTCTGCCAGAAAGGTCTGCTCCGCTTTGTGGAGCGGGACAGCAAGGTGGATCGGGCGGTTCAGGCCGCCGCCGCAGGCTACAAGACGGATTCCACCGGGAAGCCGAAGATCATCATTGCCATCGGCCGGGAGTTCGGCTCCGGCGGCTATGAGATCGGCCGGATGCTGGCGGAGAAGCTGGGGATCACCTTCTACGATTCTCAGCTGAACGAAATGGCGGCCAAACAGAGCGGCCTTTCCCTGGCGAAGGTGGAGGAACTGGAGCACCACATGGAGCGGGAACTGGTTTACGACTTCAAGAACGCCGCCTACGCCATGCACAATGAGGCCCTGTCCCCGGAGGAGCGCCTGTTCGTGGCCCAGACTTCGGTCATCCGCATGATCGCCGCAGGGGACGAAAGCTGCGTCATCATGGGCAGATGCGCGGACTATGTCCTGTATGAGGACCCCAACTGCTTCCGCATCTTTGTCCACGCCATCCCGGAGGCCCGGATTGACCGGGTCATGCACCAGTTCGGCGTGAGCAGGGAAGAGGCCAAGATTCAGATGCAGAATACAGACGCTTCCCGGGCCCAGCACTACAAGCACTTTACCGGCCGCGTCTACGGCAAGCAGGAGTATTACCACCTCGGCATTGACAGCGGTATGCTGGGAGTAGACGACAGCGTGGAGCTGATTATGAACGCCATCCGTATGTGGTGCGACGTCCGCGGAACCTGCCCTCTCTCCGCTCTGAAAAAGGACTGAGGAACCTCTGAATTGATTAAGCGCTCAACGGGTGTCCCCGCCGGGTAAATAAAATCAAAAAGGCTGACCGTCTGATTGGCGGCCAGCCTGATTTTATTCCTCATGGGA
>CAYSNK010000028.1:0-14495 GCA_964432375.1 uncultured Oscillospiraceae bacterium
GCAGCGCCTTTCCGGGGTCAAATAGCCGCAAAGGGGCCGATGGAGCATTTGTTCAGAGGTTCCCTTGACAGAACCGGCAAGCTGTCGTAAAATAAAATCGCAAATATCTCATCGCAAAAATGCGGGGAAACCCTGATCCAAACCGGCAGGAACCGTACTCCGGCCCCGGATAATCGGCTCATCCCGCAGAACAAGTGGAGGAAAAACGCCGTGAAAACTGTCAAAAAACGTTCCGTGGTTCCGGTTTACGCTGTGGCCGTTGTCTGGATTCTTTTTACGTTCCTGCATGGGCTCGCGACCCCCGGCGACTATCTCCTGGTGATTTTGGCCTCTTTGATCGTTTTTTTCCTATTCCGGCACTTTTTCCCCACAAAGGAAGAGCAGGTCAAGGAGGAACCCAAGCCCAGGGCGGAGGAAAAACCGGCGGAGGAACCTGAAATCGCCGCGTTGAAGGCTGACCGGGATCGGGCCATTTCGGAAATGCGCCGCCTGAATGACAGCATTGAGGACGAAACGATTTCCCGCCGGATTGACCATCTGGAGGACACCACGACGAAAATTTTCAACGTTGTCATCGCGAAGCCGGAAAAGAAAAAGCAAATCCGGCAGTTTCTGGACTATTTTCTGCCCACCACCATCAAACTGCTGAACGCCTATGACCGGGCGGATTCCACCGGCATCTCCGGCAGCAATATCAACGCCACCAAGGAAAAGGTCGGGGAAATGCTGGCCCAGATCGAGGGGGCCTTCGACCGCCAACTGGACAGCCTGTTCCGGGAGGAAACCATGGATATTTCTGCGGATATCCGGGTCATGGAAACCCTGATGGCCCAGGAGGGCCTCAGCGACGGCTCCGGCACCATGCCCATGGAGGGCCTGTGAAAAAATCGCCGGGAAAGTTTGAATTTTCAAGGCAAATGACGATTTATAGATTGAACGGAGGAATGAACCATGTCTGATTTTATCCCTGAGCTGACCTTAAACCCCCAGGGCGGGGAGGCCGCCGCCGTCCCCGCTGCCCCTGCCCTGACGCTGAATCCCGAAGGCGCCGCCGGCACCCCTTCGGCGGCGGCCCCTGCCCAGCAGGAGGTTGACCCCATGGCCGGCTATCGGGCGGACTATGAAAAGCTGAGCGATGCCGAGAAAAAGGCCGTGGACGACTTCTCTCAGCAGATCGACATCGCCGACTCCCAGCAGGTGATGCAGTACGGCGTGGCCGCCCAGAAGAATATTGCCGGCTTTTCCGAGCAGGCGCTGCAGCAGGTCCGCACCAAGGATCTGGGCGAAGTGGGCCAGGCCCTGGCCGGTCTGGTGACGGAGCTTCAGAGCCTGGGCAAGGAGGAGAAGCGGGGCTTCTTTGCCCGCAAAACCCAGCAGGCAAAGGCCAGCCTGGAAACCATGAAGGTTCAGTATTCCAAGGCGGAAACCAACGTAGACCGCATCGCCCATATACTGGAGGAGCATCAGCGCACCCTGCTGAAGGATATCGCGATGCTGGATCAGATGTACCAACTGAACGAGCAGTATTACAAGGAATTGACCATGTATATCCTGGCCGGCAAAAAGTGCCTGGCAGAGCTGAAACGCACCAAGCTGACAGAGCTGAAGGAGCAGGCCGCCCGCACCGGCACCCAGGAGGACGCCCAGGCTTACAATGATTTCTGCAACCTGCTGGATCGCTTTGAGAAAAAGCTGTATGATTTGGAACTGTCCCGCATGGTCTCAATCCAGATGGGCCCCCAGACCCGGCTGCTGCAAAACAACGACACCCTGATGGTGCAGAAGATCCAGACCGCCCTGGTCAACACCATTCCCCTGTGGAAGAGCCAGATGGTGCTGGCCCTGGGGCTGGAGCGCAGCCGCCAGGCCACCGCTGCAACGGCAGCCGTCACCGAAATGACCAACAAACTGCTGACTCAGAACGCGGATATGCTGAAAATGGGCACCGTCGCCACGGCGAAAGAGGCAGAGCGTGCCATTGTGGATCTGGAAACCCTGCAGCACACCAATGAGCAGCTGATTTCCACCCTGGATGAGGTGGCCAAGATCCAGCAGGAGGGCGCCCAGAAAAGGCGGGACGCGGAGGTGGAACTGGCCCGCATTGAAAGCGAGCTGAAAAGCAAGCTGCGTGAGCTGCGGGTATAGCTGAGATTGGAGGCACACAATGAAAGCGCTGAAAAAATTCCCCGTGGCGGTGCTTCTCACTGCGCTGGTGATTTTGGGCTGCGCCGTTTACGGGCGGGCCGAATATCTGGCCGAGCTGCGCCAGGCTTCCGCCTCGTATGGTCAATGGATCGACGATGAGGCCGGGGTCCTCTCCGACAGCGTGAAGCAGCAGCTTGCCGCCTATAACCAGTCCTGGGACGAGAACTATTCCAGCATCATCGCCCTGGTCGTGGTGGACAACGTAGGTTATGACAATCTGGAGGAATACCTCTATGACCGGGCGGAGGAATGGGAGCTGAGCTCCTGGGATATGATCCTGGTTCTGGACGTAAACGACCAGAGCTGCTGGATGGACTGCGGCGATGACGTGTACGAATATCTGGAATCCGGGCAGATCACCGACTATCTAAACGAGTATCTGTATGATGACTTTATGGCCGGAAATTACGGCAAGGGTCTGCTGGCCCTGTACGGCGCATGGGATGAATGGTATGACCAGGTGGGCTCCGGGCAGAGCGGCTATTCGCCGGAATCGTATGACCCCGGCTATCAGACATATTCTTCCGGAGGAGGGGCTGTCATGGCTATCATTATATTGATTATCCTGCTGATCATCGTGCTGTCTGTTATTGACAACATCCGGATGGCGGCTTATCGCAGCCGTTATTACGGGATGGGGGTTCCCCCCGTGGTGTTCCGCCCCATTCTGTTCTGGCACCGCCCGGGTTGGGGCTGGTATAACCGGCATTGGCATGGCCCGGGCGGCCCCCACGGACCCGGCCCCGGCGGGCCTCATGGCCCCGGCCCCGGTCGTGGCCCTGGCCCCGGCCCCGGCAGAGGCCCCGGGGGATTTGGCGGCTCCGGCGGCAGCTTCGGCGGGGGACATGGCAGCGGCTTCGGCGGAGGTTCCCGCGGGGGCGGCTTCGGCGGAGGTTCCCGCGGGGGCGGCTTCGGCGGCGGCCACGGCGGCGGCTTCGGCGGCGGCTCCCGTGGGGGCGGTTTCGGCGGACACCGCTGAGCAATCGAAAGCTTTTAAATCCCGAAAAGCCCGTGCTGGCTCCAATCCCGGCACGGGCTTTCCCTGTCCCCGGTCAGGAATCGGAGCGCGGCTCTGCGGCGGAATCGAACGCCCTTTCCGCAGCCCGGGCCGCCAGGATCCCCGTACCAAAGGCCCAGGCCAGGTTGAAACCGCCGCAATCTCCCGTCGCGTCCAGCATCTCCCCTGCCAGGTAGAGGCCGGGGAGCTTTTTAGACTGGAAGGTGCCCATGTCCACCTCCTCCAGGCGGACGCCGCCCCGGGTGACCTGGGCCTGCTCCCAGGACAGGGGCCCCTCGACCTGCATCCGCCAATGCTTGACCCGGTTTGCCGCCGCCGCCAGTTCCCGGTCGGTCAGGGAACCCAAGGTGCGCCTTTTGCAATCCACCCGGCAGGCCCGGAGGAGCAGTGGGGCAAATTGGGTTTTCAGCACTCCCAGCAGCAGGAACTCCGCCCTTTGATCGGGGTTCTCCCGCCTTTTCCCGCGGAAGAACTCCAGCAGTTCCTCCTCCCCCATGCCGGGGAACAGATCCAGTTCAAGGGAATAGCGGTGCCCCGGCTCCATAAAATTGGATAGCTGCATGACAACAATGCCGGAGACGCCGTATTCCGTGAACTGGACCTCGCCCTCCCGCCGCTCCACCAGCTCCGCCCCTTCATAGAGAGCCACGCCGCATCCGGCCCGAACCCCCTTTAAGGTTTTCCCGGGATTGGTACAGCGCACCGGCACCAGGCCGGGCCGCAGGTCGGTGACCCTGTGCCCCAGTTGTTTGGCCAGCTCATAGCCCTGTCCGGCGCCGCCCAAAGCGGGGGCCGCACTTCCCCCGGCGGCCAGAATCACCTGACCGGCGCGGACACGGCGCCCGTCCGCCAGCTCCAGCAGGAACCGCCCCTCCTTGCGGATTCTCTCTACACCACAGCCGCAGAGCAGCTCCACGCCGCCCGCCTCCGCCACGGCCCGCAGCATCTCTAATACCGCCGCCGATTGATAGCAGGAGGGATAAACCCGCCCCTCCCGGTCCGCCTGGGTCAGCAGCCCCATCTCCCGCCACAGGGAAAGCTGATCCGCCGCAAGGACAGACCGAACTCCCCGCTCCAGGGACGCAGGCTCCTCCGAGAAAAACCGCCCGGGGGACAGGTTCCTGTTATAAAGGTTGCACCGGCCATTCCCGGTGGCAAGCAGTTTCCTCCCCGGCCGGGGGGCCCGCTCCAGCACCGCTGTGCGGGGCTTTTTTTCTCCGCTCTCCCGGGCAATAACTGCAGCCGCCATCAGGCCCGCCGCGCCGCCGCCGATAATGGCGATATCATAACTCTCTTTCATACGCCCACCCGCCAGATTCAAATATCTGCCTGAATTTTAGCATGGGGCGCCTGCCAGGTCAAGCGCCCCTGCCGTCAAATCCATTTCTGTGCCGCCGGTTGAATCAGAGTTTCCTGATTGCTTTTTTCCTTGAACTGGTGTATGATAAGGTACTGTATTCAGTAATTCTGAAAAGGGAGGCCCCACCATGGATGAAAAAGTAAAGGAGCTGCTGGACCGGGCCCGGGCTGCCGCCCAAACAGTTGGCTCCGCCGCCGAGAGCGCGGCCCGCTCCGCAAGCCGCAGGGCCGGGACCGTTGTGGACATCTCCAAGCTGAACCTGCAAATCCGGGAGCTGAACGGGGATATCGCCACCCTGCTCCGGGACGCCGGGCAGATCATCTACGACGCCCACCTGGGCGTGGAATCCAACGACACCATGCTGGCGCAGATCCTGGAGCAGCTTGATCTCAAAAATGCCCAGGTGATGGAGCTCCGCGCCAGGATAGACGCCATCAAAAGCTGGCAGCGCTGTCCCTGCTGCGGCGGGCCCTGCGGCCCGGAGGATCGCTTCTGCAAAGCCTGCGGCGCCATTCTTCAGTGAGGAGTGATCGGAATGAGCGTGCTGTTTAAAAACGCCACCGTGGTCACGGTCAACGGGGAGAACCAGGTGATTTCCGGCGGGTTTGTCGCCACCGACGGGGAGAAAATCACCTATGTGGGCAGTCGGCGGCCCCAGGGCTCCTTCGGACGGGAGATCGACTGCACCGGCAAGGTGCTGATGCCCGGCCTGGTGAATACCCACACCCACATCCCCATGACCCTGATGCGGGGCTTTGCCGGGGGCCGCGACCTGCAAACCTGGCTGAATGACTATATCTTCCCCACCGAGGAAAAGCTGGACAGCCGCACCGTCAGCGCAGGCTCCAGGCTGGCCCTGGCGGAGATGATTGCGGGCGGCACCACCTCCATCGGGGAGATGTATTACTTCTGCGGAGACATCGCGGAAGCGGTGGCGGAGTCCGGCATCAGCGCGAATATCTCCCGCTCCGTGACCATCTTCTCCCCCACCAGCCGGCCGGAGGAGTATGACGCCTGCAAGGATCTGGACGCCTTCCGCCGTCAGTGGGGCGGCTCGGGAGATGACCAGATCAAGGCCGAGGTATCCATCCACGGGGAATACACCTCCTTCCTCTCCCCCAATCTTTGGAGCTATCTGGCCGACTATGCCCGACAATACGATATGGGGATGCAGGTTCACGTTTCTGAAACCCGCTCCGAGCACGAGGAGTGTGTCCGGCGCCACGGCAAGACCCCCCTCCAGGTGCTGAATGACTACGGCGTCTGGGACACCCGCTCCATCGCCGCCCACTGCGTCTGGGTTTCCGATGAGGATATGGCCCTGATGCGCCGAAAGGGGATTTCCGTCTCCCTGAACCCTTACAGCAACCTGAAGCTGGGCTCCGGAATCGCCCGGGTTCCTGCCCTGAAGCAGGCCGGGGTCAACCTGACTCTGGGCACCGATGGGGCCTCCTCCAACAACAGCCTGAACCTGTTCGAGGAGATCAAGCTGACCGCCTCCCTCCACTGCGGCGTCACCCACGACCCCCTGGCGGTGACGCCCGGGGAAGTCCTCCGCATGGCCACGGCCAACGGCGGCAGGGCTCTGGGCCGCAGCACCGGCGCCATCGTGCCCGGCTATCTGGCGGATCTCATTCTGCTGGACTTCACCCGCCCCAACCTGATCCCCTGCCACGATGTGGTGGAAAACATCGTCTTTGCCGCCAACGGCTCCGAGGTTTGCCTGACCATGGCCCGGGGCAAAATTCTCTACGAAAACGGCACATTTACCACCCTGGATCTGGATAAAATCAGATATGAGGTGGAGCATTATGCCATGCCAAGGCTCTTTGGCTGACGCAACCTCCAATTTTTTAGAAAGGGGCCTTTCGATTGGCTGAACAAAGAACCCAGAAGAAGTCTTTTTTCGGCGGCGCCGCAATTCTGGCCATGGGCATTGTGATCGTCAAGGTGATCAGCGCCGTTTACAAGATCCCGCTGGTCAACATCCTGGGGGAAGGGTATCAGGACTTTACCAACGGCTACTACGTCTATAACATCCTGCTCACCATCTCCACCGCCGGATTCCCGGTGGCTGTATCCAAAATGGTCAGCGAGGCCAACACCCTGGGCAGGCAGAACCAGGTTCACAAGGTGTTCCGCACCGCCATGGCGATTTTCCTGACCCTGGGCGTACTCTCTTTTCTCATCATGTTCTTCGGCAGCGATTTTATCGCCGGAACCGTTATGAACAAGCCCAACTCCGCCGCCTGCATCCGGGCGCTGGCCCCCGCTGTCATCGGCGTGGGCTGCCTGTCCGCGTTCCGGGGCTATGCCCAGGGCCACAGCAATATGGTGCCCACCTCGGCTTCCCAGGTGATCGAGGCCGTCATCAAGCTGGTGGTGGGCCTGGGGCTTGCCGTGATCCTGCTGCACCTGGGCAAGAGCAGCTCTATCGCCGCAGCAGGCGCCATCATGGGCGTCACTCTGGGTACGCTGATCGCTCTGGCCTATATGTTTGCGGACTACTTAAAATCCCGCCGGGCCGAGCCGAAGCAGGCCACAGACGTTCCCCAATCCACCTCCGCCATCCTCAAGCGCATTTTGCAGCTTGCCATCCCCATCTCCCTGACCTCCTCCTCCATGGCGATCATCACCGCCATGGACAATTCCCTGGTTCAGGGCCGCCTGATGTCCGTATGGGGCATGACGGAAAGTGAAATGAGCGCCACCATGACCAACTACTCCAGCGTGCAGAACATCTATCAGCTGCCCGCCTCCCTGATGGTGGCCATCACCGCCTCGGTGATTCCCGCCGTTTCCGCCTGCTTTGCCCGGAAAGACCGAAAGGGCGCCGCCCGCATTGTCGGCTCCTCCCTGAAGGTCACCGCGCTGCTGGCCTTCCCCTCCGGTATCGGCATGATCGTGCTGGGAGAGCCCCTGGCAGCCCTGTTCTACTCCTACGGCGCCTCCTCGGTGACTGCGGAGCTGGCGGGCCAGTGCCTGTCCCTGCTGGGCTTCGCCTCCATCTTTGTCTGCATTATGCTGGTGTGCAACTCCATTTTGCAGTCCCACAACGTGGTCACTCTGCCCATGCTCACCATGCTGATCGGCGGCATCATCATGGTGATATTTGACTATGTGGTGGTGGGGAAAATCGGCCTGCTGGGTTCCCCCCTGGGCACCTGCGTCTGCTATACCGTCACCGCTGTGCTGGATTTGCTGATTATCAGCCGGGTGGTACCCAACTGCCCCAATCTGCTCACCGTTTTCTTTAAGCCGCTGCTGGCCTCCGCCATCATGGGCCTTGTCTGCTGGGGCTTTTACCGGCTGACCTTCGGCCTGTTGGGGCCCAAGCCGGCCTGCCTGGCCGCTGTGGTGGTGGCTGTGGCGGTCTACGCCGCGCTGCTGGTGGGCCTGCGGATTCTGACCCGGGAGGACACCGCCCTGATGCCCAAGGGGGACAAAATCGCAAAACTGCTGCACATCAAATAAGTTCATTCTATGGGATCTCTGAACAAACGCGCTGCCGGTTTCATCAGAGCTTCCCGATCAATCTTTTGAAAAAAACGTGAATTTTTCCGGTATCCCTTGAATAGGAAGCTAGATTATGGTAAATTTTGAATACAAGGATCACTATACCGTGGCGGATCTTGTGGAGGTGGTTCGGATTCTCCGGGCCCCGGACGGCTGCCCCTGGGACAGGGCCCAGACCCACGAATCCATCCGCCGCAACTTCATTGAGGAAACCCTGGAAGCCTGCGAAGCCATTGACCAGAAGAACCCCGCCCTCCTCCGGGAGGAGCTTGGCGACGTCCTGATGCAGATCATCTTTCACGCCGGGATCGAGGAGGACGCGGGGCGCTTCACGCTGGACGACGCGGCGGACACCTGCTGCAAGAAGATGATCTTCCGCCACCCCCATGTGTTCGGCACACAGCGCTTCGACAGCCTGGAGCAGGAACTGTCCAAGTGGGAGGAACTGAAGCGCCGGGAAAAGGGGCAGGAGACCTATGGCGACACCCTGGACGCCGTGGCCCGCACTCTGCCCGGCCTGTGGCGGGCGGAAAAGCTGCAAAAAAAAGCAGCCCGGGCGGGCTTTGCCTGTCCGGACGCGCCCTCCGCCCTGAGCGCACTGCGGGAAGAGGTTTCCGATTTGGGGCAGGCGGTTGACAGCCGGTCCGATATAGAGGAGGCGCTGGGCAATGTGCTCTTCGCCGCCGTGGGCGTGGCTGTTCAGGCAGGTCTGGACCCCGAGGAATGCCTGCGCAAAACCTGTGAAACGTATATTGCCGGATTCCGCTCCATGGAATCCGCCGCCGCAGAAGCCGGCACTCCCCTGGAGACCCTGTCCCCGGAGGAACAGATTGCCCTGTGGCCAGCCCGGAAGCCCGGAAAACAATAAGGAGGACATTGTATGAACAAGACAGAACTGAGCGCAGCCGTCGCGGAAAAGACCGGCATGACGAAAAAGGACAGCGAACAGGCTGTTTCCGCAGTGCTGAGCGTAATTTTCGATGCCCTGGTCAACGGCGAAAAGGTTCAGCTTACGGGCTTTGGCACCTTTGAGTGCCGCCAGCGGGCCGCCCGCCTGGGCCGCAACCCCAAGACCCTGGAGCCCATCGAGGTTCCCGCTGTCCGTGTGCCCGCGTTCAAGCCCAGAAAAGCCCTCAAAGACGCCGTTGCCGGCAAATAGCCATCACCGCAGGGCGGCAGCAGGACACTGCCGCTCTGCTCTTTTTGCCAAAAGGGAGGTTTACAATGCGTTTAGATAAGTATTTAAAGGTTTCCCGCCTGATCAAGCGCCGCTCCGTGGCCAACGCCGCCTGCGACGCCACCCGGGTAACCGCCAATGGCCGCCCGGTCAAGGCCAGCTATCAGGTCAAGGTGGGGGACATTCTGGAAATCAAGTTTGGAGAAAAGGCCCTGAAGGTAGAGGTTCTCCTGGTTGCGGACAACGTGGGAAAAAGCGAAGCCTCCGCCATGTACCGGGAGGTTTTATAAGGCTCCTCCGAACAAATGCGTCATCGCCGGTTGATTCAGAGCTTCCTTCATTTTTCTTTCCAAATAGGCTTTCTTTCTCCCGGCTGAATATGCTATAATATCCAGTAACTGCGATGGCGGTGCGCAGGCTCTGCGCATTTCTTTTCACTTATGCTTCAGGCTGTCTGCCTGTGATTCTATTTTGCCTGCCCGTGCAGGCCAGAAAGGGAACGAACCTATGGCTATTCTGAAAACGCTCTTTGGCAACACCTCAAAAAAAGAGCTGAAAAAGATTTACCCCATTGTCAACAAAATCAACGCCCTGTCGGAGGAGTATAAGGGGCTGACCGATGCCCAGCTTCAGGCCAAAACCCCGGAGTTCAAGCAGCGCCTCCAGAACGGCGAAACCCTGGACGATATTCTGCCCGAAGCCTTTGCCGCCGTCCGGGAGGCGGCTGACCGGGTGCTGGGCCTGCGCCCTTACGACGTCCAGCTGATCGGCGGCGTCGTCCTCCACAAGGGGATGATCGCCGAGATGAAAACCGGCGAGGGCAAAACCCTGGTGGCCACCCTCCCCGCCTATCTGAACGCCCTGACCGGCAGAGGCGTCCATGTGATCACCGTCAACGACTATCTGGCAAAGCGTGACTCAGAGTGGATGGGCAAGGTCCACCGCTTCATGGGCCTGACTGTGGGCCTGGTGATCCACGACATTACCGGCGCCGACCGCAAAGCCTCCTATCAGGCCGATATTACCTACGGCACCAACAACGAGTTTGGCTTTGACTACCTGCGGGACAACATGGCCATTTATGACCGGGAGCTGGTACAGCGGGGCCATGTTTTCTGCATTGTGGACGAGGTGGACTCCATCCTCATCGACGAGGCCCGTACCCCCCTGATCATCTCCGGCCAGGGGGACAAAGCCTCCGACCAGTATGCCGTGGTGGATCAGTTTGTCTGCGGCCTCCGCCCTCTGGTCGTGGCCAAGCAGGACTCCAAGGTGGACGAGGCGGAGAACTACATCGACCTCTGGACCGAGGAAAACATGAAGAAGGGCATGGACGAAGCCGCAGCCCGGGCCGCCGCCCAAAACCGCTATGACAGCATGGACTATATCGTCAACGAAAAGGACAAGGCCGTCACCCTGACCGCCTCCGGCATTGCCAAGGCGGAGGCCCGGTTCCATCTGGAAAACCTGTCCGACCCGGAAAACTCCACCCTGTCCCACTATATCAACCAGTCCATCCGGGCCCATGGCCTGATGCACCGGGACGTTGACTATGTGGTCAAGGACGGCGAGGTCATCATTGTGGATGAGTTCACCGGCCGCCTGATGTATGGCAGGCGGTACTCCGAGGGCCTGCACCAGGCAATCGAGGCGAAGGAGCACGTCACCGTGGCCCGGGAGTCTAAGACGCTGGCCACCATCACGTTCCAGAATTACTTCCGCCTGTATGAAAAGCTGGCCGGCATGACCGGCACCGCCATGACCGAGGACGAGGAGTTTGCCACCATCTATGCCCTGGATATTGTGGAGATCCCCACCAACCGCCCTGTGGCCCGTGTGGATCATCCCGATGTGGTATACAAAACTGCCGCCGCCAAGTACAACGCCGTTGTAAACCAGATTGTGGAGTGCCACGAGAAGGGCCAGCCTGTGCTGGTGGGCACGGTTTCCATTGAGAAGTCCGAGATCGTCTCCAGGCTGCTGGACAAGCGGGGCGTCAAGCATAACGTGCTGAACGCGAAGAACCACGAGCGGGAAGCGGAGATCGTGGCCCAGGCGGGCAAGTTTGGCGCCGTCACCGTGGCCACCAACATGGCAGGCCGTGGTACCGATATTATGCTGGGCGGCAATGCCGAATATCTGGCTAAGGCGGATCTTCGCAAGGCCGGCCTGTCCGACGAGCTGATTGCGGAGGCCACCAGCTTTGCGGAAACCGACAACGAAGAGATCCTGGAGGCCCGGAGAATGTTCCAGGCCGCCGAGGCAAAATATAAGGACGAGATCAAGGCGGAGGCCGACAAGGTTCGGGCCGTAGGCGGCCTGTTTATCTTGGGCACCGAGCGCCATGAATCCCGCCGAATCGACAACCAGCTCCGTGGCCGCGCCGGCCGTCAGGGCGACCCCGGCGAGACCCGCTTCTATCTGTCCCTGGAGGACGACGTGCTCCGCCTGTTCGGCGGTGACAGCGTTGCCGCCCGGATGGACAAGCTGGGCATCGAAGATGATATGCCCATTGAGCAGGGCTTCCTGACCAAGGCCATCGAGCGCGCCCAAAAGACCATCGAATCCAAAAACTTCCAGACCCGTAAGAGCGTCCTGGACTACGACGACGTGATGAACACCCAGCGTGAGGTGATCTACTCCCAGCGCCGCCAGGTACTGGACGGCCAGGATCTTCAGGAGTCTATCCACTCCATGATCTCCAAGATGATCTCCGACTCCATTCAGGGCCACGCCGGCGAGCAGGGCCATCTGACCGCCTCCCAGTTCAAGGAGGCCACCTCCTCCTACCGCGGCCTGTTCTTCCGCCCCAGCGAGTTCCTGCTGAGCGATGAGGATCTGGCAAAGCTGACTCCCCAGGAGCTGATCGAGCAGATCACCAAGCGCGCCTTCGAGGAATACGTTGCCAAGGAAGAGGAGCTGGGCATTGCCCCCAATGGCGAGCCTCTCCTCCGGGAGGTGGAGCGCGTCATGCTGCTGCGCACCGTGGACGAATACTGGATGGACAACCTGGACGCCATGAACGACCTGAAGCAGGGCATTGGCCTGCGGGGCTACGGCCAATATGACCCCGTGGTGGAATACAAGCGGGAAGGCTATGCCATGTTTGAGGAGATGATTTCCGCCATCCAGCATGAAACTGTCCGCCGCATTTACAGCACCCATTTGAAGCAGCCCACCATCCAGCGCAAGCGGGTGGCTAAGGCAACGGGCACCTCTGGGGCGGACGATGGCACTGTTAAGAAGCAGCCCACCCGCAAGAAGATCAAGGTGGGGCGCAACGATCCCTGCCCCTGCGGCAGCGGCCTGAAGTGGAAGAAGTGTACCTGCGCGGAGTACCACCAGGACACCCTTCCCTCCAAGGACTGACCTTTCCCATACCAGAACATGCAGAATTTGCGTTCATCCGCCGATTCTGCATTTCTGTATTCCTGATTTAAAACAAGTTCGGAGGCTTTATGAGCTTTATTGAGCGAAACGAAAACGGCGTTGTCTTTCTTCAATCCCCGCTGCTGGCCCGCTGCGATGGGCTGGCCCATGGCTTCTCCACCCGCCATGGGGGCGTCAGCCAGGGCATCTACGCTTCCCTGAACCTGGGTCATGCCAGAGGGGATCTTCGGGAAAACGTCCTGGAAAACTACCGCCGCTTCTGCCAGGCCACCGGCACCGAGGTGGAAAAGCTGGTCTTTTCCAAGCAGGTTCACCGGGCGGAGGTTCGCTCCTGTACCATGGCGGATGCCGGCAAGGGGCTGTACCGGCCCCGGGGCTATGAAACAGACGGTCTTGTCACCGATGTGCCCGGCCTGCCCCTGGTGATTTTCTCCGCAGACTGTATTCCAGTGCTCCTCTGCGACCCTGTCCGCAAGGTGGCGGGGGCCTGCCACTGCGGCTGGCGGGGCACCGCCCTGGGCATGGCTCGAAACACGGTCAGGGCCATGGATGAGCGCTACGGCTGCAATCCCGGGGATATCCGAGCCGCCATCGGTCCCGGCATCTCCCGCTGCTGCTTTGAAACCCACGAGGATGTGCCCAGCGCCATGCTGGACGCCCTGGGCCAGGAAGCGGAGCCTGCCATTGACTGCCTGGAGGGCGGCAAATTCCGGGTGGATTTGAAGCAGCTCAACGGCATCTGGCTCCAAAAGGCGGGACTTTCCGCCGATCATATTGATATCACCGAGGAATGTACCTGCTGCCAGCCGGAGAAATATTGGACCCATCGAAGGGTGGGCCAGCAGCGAGGTAGCTTGGCCTCTATCATCCAGCTCACGTAACCGCTGCACTGAGTAACCCTGGGGCGGAGCCTTTCTCCGCCCATTCCCATAAAGAAAAAACGCTGCAACCGCAGCCTGAAAGGAATGGTTGATAAATGAACTATGTTTTCCGCTGCTTCGCAGAGAAGCGCACCGGCTTTGACGTAGAAGCGCAGCATGTCTGCCGGGAATTGAAGGAACAGCTGGGGATTTCCTCCCTGGAATCTGTCCGTATTCTCCACCGCTATGATGTGGAGGGCATTGACTATCCCATCTACCTCCAGGCCCGCACCACCGTGTTCTCCGAACCGATGTGCGACAACTTCTATGACGAGACGATGCCCGCCATCACTGGCCCCCACTCCATTCTGGCTGTGGAAGCGCTGCCCGGCCAATATGACCAGCGGGCGGACTCCTGCGCCCAGTGCATCCAGCTGCTGTCCTGCGGGGATCGTCCTCTGGTCAACTCCGCCACCATCTACGTGCTGGGCGGCACCCTGACCGAGGAAGAGATGGCCAAGGTCAGGAACTATCTGATTAACCCCGTGGAGGCCCGGGAGGCTTCCATGGATAAGCCCGCTACCCTGGCCCAGGAATACGACGTTCCCTCTTCTGTGCCCACTTTGGAGGGCTTCATCGCCAAGTCCGAGGATGAGCTGTCTGACATGATCGGTGTTTACGGCCTGGCTATGGATCTGGCTGACCTGAAATTCCTCCAGGCTTACTTCCGGGACGAGGAGCAGCGGGATCCCACCATCACCGAGCTGCGCCTGGTGGACACCTACTGGTCCGACCATTGCCGCCACACCACCTTCGGCACCCATATCGACTCTGTGGAGATTGAGGATGCCGACGTGGCCCAGGCCTACCGGGAATATCTGGACTACCGGGTGGAGGTCTACGGGGAGGAAAAGGCTTCCAAACGCCCCCAGACCCTGATGGACGCCGGCACCCTGGGCACCAAGGTGC
>CAYSNK010000029.1:0-14100 GCA_964432375.1 uncultured Oscillospiraceae bacterium
ACATTTCATTATATCAAATTCCGCAATAAAGTACAAGCGTTTTCAATGATTCCTTCCGGCAAATCCTTTTGAATCTTCAGGCGCCCTTCAGGGCCTCGGCCAGGGCCAGGGCAAAGAGCCGCCCGCCCCGCAGGGCCTCCTGTAAGGTGTTGCCGCAGCTTCCCACCTCTACCAGGAGGGACCCCGAGGTCAGATCCTGGTTGAACCGGGAGGAACGCAGATTGATGGGGCGGGGCAGGGTGTTGTCGATTGAAAGCATCTGGTGCTGCACCTGGATGGCAAAGGACAGGTTCCCTTTCCAGTTGGGGTGATCCAGCCCGCCGGCATTCGTCCCCATGACCAGCATGACCTGGGCGGTTTTTTCCCCGTTCACCGTTGTCACCACCTTATAGGTGGTGCCGTCATCGGCGATCAGGGCGTCCCGGTGAACGTCCAGCACCAGAGAAATGGTGGGATATTCCTCCAAATAAGCCTGGATTCCCTCCCTGGCCCGGGCGTAGGAGCCGGTATAGCTGGGATAGTCGTACAAATCGGTGTCGTGAATGACGGAAAAGCCCGCCTCCTCCAGGACGGAGGCGATTTCCTCCCCCACCCGGATCATATTATAGCCGCTGTCCGTGGTGCGATAGGTATCCGAGCTGGTATACTGATCCGCCCCGTCCATGGTGTATGCCTCGGTGCCGTGGGTGTGCATAATCAGGATCTGCGGCCCCTCCCGGCTCAGGTCAATCTGCGTGTTCAGCGCCGCCACCGCCTCCAGATCCACGCTCAGCCCGGCGCTGTTGTTGAGAGAAATATCATCCAGGGAGAGGGCGTTGGCTCCCCCGGCGCTTGTGATGGTCTTTTCCGGGTTCTGGGAGGCTTCTTCCGTCTCCTCCGGCGCTTCGCTCTCCGCTGCCGGGGTTTCCGGCGCGGGCTCAGATTCCGGCAGCGTGATCGCCTCCTCAAGGGGCTCCGCCGCCATGCTCTCCTCCTCCCGCTCCTCCGGCAGCCCCGCCGCCAGCGCCGGGGCCGCGTCAAGAACCACCTGCTCCAGCGCCTCCGGCCCGACGCCCAGCTGGAGGGCCAGCACCTTTTCGCTGAAATCCCAGTCCTCCAGGGCGGCCCTCACCTCTTGCCGGAGGCCGGCCCCGGCCCCGGCCCGGCCCAGCATCCAGAGGGCCGCCCCCGCCAGCAGCAGCGCGCCGCAGCGCCTTTGCCCCGTTCCCTTTTGCCTTTTCATTCTCCGCTCCATTCCCACCGGGAAGCTCTGAACACACACGTCCTCGCCGACTGATCCAGCCCTTCCCTTGTCCCAATGGTTTCCCGATCAGGACACTTTATGCGGACAGCCCTGCGGGTATACCTTTCAGACCGGGAGGCAGACGGAGGGCAAAGCCCTGTAAATCACAATGTACGGTTGCTTTTTTCCCCGATTTGCATTAAGATAACTATATCGCTTATGAATGGCTGCGCGGCGGGGCCGTTTGCCGCAGATTCGGAAAGGAGAAGGCGAAATGAAAGACGGATTTGTCAAGGTCGCTGCCGCCACCCCGAAAATTCGGGTGGCTGACTGTCATGATAATGCCGAGCAGGTGTTTACCCTCATGCGGGAGGCGGACAAGCAGGGAGTGCGGGTGATCTGCTTCCCGGAGCTGTGTCTGACCGGCTACACCTGCGGGGATCTCTTCCTTCAGCGCACCCTGATCCGGGGGGCGGAGGAGGCGCTGGGCACCGTTCTGGCCGCCACCCGGCACCTGGAGATCCTGGCCGCAGTGGGGCTGCCGGTGCGCTGGGGCAGCAAGCTCTATAACTGCGCCGCCGTGATCCAGAAGGGCCGGATTCTGGGCCTTGTCCCCAAACAGCACCTGCCCAATTACACGGAATTTTATGAGCAGCGGTGGTTTACCCCGGCGGGAGACATCCGGGAACCGGTCACCCTTTGCGGTCAGGAGGTGACGCTGGGGGCAAAGCAGTTGTTCCCCTGCGGGGAGGTGCCCGAGCTGGTGATCGGCGTGGAAATCTGTGAGGATCTATGGGTTCCCCATCCCCCCTGCGAGGAGCTGACCGCTGCCGGGGCGACCCTGATCCTGAACCTGTCCGCCTCGGACGAAATTGTCTGCAAGGACAGCTACCGCCGCTCCCTGGTGTCCTCCACCGCCGGGCGGCTGGTCTGCGGCTATATTTACGCCGATGCCGGGGAGGGCGAGTCCTCCACCGACCTGGTTTTCGGCGCCCACAACATGATCGCCGAGAACGGCACCATCCTGGCGGAGTCCCGGTTTGCCACCGGCCTGACCGTCAGTGAGATCGACTTCCAAAAGCTCAGCGGGGAGCGCCAGCGGATGAACACCTATCCGGCAAACGGCAGCCGCCATGAGTATGAGGCCCGCCCGTTCTCCCTGACCCTCTGCGAAACAAAGCTGACCCGCTATATCCCCCCAAACCCCTTTGTCCCCGCCGACCACGGCGACCGGGCCGCCCGCTGTGAGGAGATCCTGCTGCTGGCCTCCCTGGGCCTGAAAAAGAGATTGGAGCACACCCATGCGGCCACGGCTGTGGTGGGCCTGTCCGGTGGGCTGGACTCCACCCTGGCCATCCTGATTTCCAAAATCGCCATGGATATGCTGGGCCGCCCCGGAACGGACATCATCGCCGTCACCATGCCCTGCTTCGGCACCACCGACCGCACCCGGGACAACGCCTGCCTGCTGGCCGACTGCCTGGGCGCCACCCTCCGCCGCATTGACATCGGCAAGGCGGTGCAGCAGCACTTCAAGGACATCGGCCAGCCCATGGACGACTACTCCGTCACCTTTGAAAACGGCCAGGCCAGAGAGCGCACCCAGGTGCTGATGGACATTGCCAACAAGACCGGCGGCCTGGTGATCGGCACCGGCGACCTGTCTGAGCTGGCCCTGGGCTGGGCCACCTACAACGGCGACCATATATCCATGTACGCCGTCAACTCCTCTATCCCCAAGACGCTGGTGCGCCATCTTGTGCGCTTCGTGGCAGACGACAAGGCCGACAAGGAGCCGGAGCTTTCCGCCGTCCTGATGGATATTCTGGATACTCCCGTTTCCCCCGAGCTGCTCCCCGCCGTGGAGGGTAAGATCTCTCAGAAAACCGAGGATCTGGTGGGCCCCTATGAGCTCCATGACTTCTTCCTGTACTATGGCATCCGCTTTGCTTTTCCGCCCTCCAAGGTGTTCCGGCTGGCGGAGCTCGCCCTTGGGGACGTCTACGACCGGGCCACCATTCTGAAATGGCTTCGCGCTTTCTACCGCCGGTTCTTCCAGCAGCAGTTCAAGCGCTCCTGTCTGCCGGACGGCCCCAAGGTGGGTTCCGTCACCCTGTCCCCCCGGGGGGACTGGAGAATGCCCTCCGATGCCGAGGCCGCCCTGTGGCAGGACGACCTGGAGGCTTTGACCCGGCAGCTGCCGGAGGGTCTTTAAGGATGTGTGACTGTTGAACATTTATCTCGACCTGTTTTTGACCTTTGCCCGGGTGGGCGTCTGCACCTTTGGCGGCGGCTATGCCATGCTGCCCATCCTCCAGCGGGAGGTGGTGGAGAAAAAGGGCTGGGCCACCGATGCCGAGCTGACCGACTACTTCGCCATCGGCCAATGCACCCCCGGCATCATCGCGGTGAACACCGCCACCTTTATCGGCGGCAAGTATAAGGGCGTTCCCGGCGGCATCCTCGCCACCCTGGGCGTGGTGTTCCCCTCCATCGTGATCATCACGGTAATCGCCGCGTTTTTGAGGAACTTTGCGGAGTTCTCCCTGGTGCAGCACGCGTTCGCGGGCGTCCGGGCGTGCGTCTGCGTCCTGATTTTCAACTCCGTGCTCAAGCTGCGGAAGAGCACCATCATCGACCTGCCCACCGCCGTCATTTTCGCGGCGGCCCTGATCCTGGCCCTGATCGCCAATTTCGGCAGTCTGACCGGCGTTTTGGGCTGGCTGGTCTCCCCGGCCGTTCTGGTGATCCTGGCCGGGATCTGCGGCCTGGGCGTGAAAGGAGCGGCTGGGAAATGATCCTGTTTCGCCTGTTTTTCGAGTTTTTCCGAGCCGGATTGTTCGCCGTCGGCGGCGGGCTGGCCACCATCCCCTTCCTTCAGGACATCGGCCTGCGCACCGGCTGGTACACCGCCGGGGATCTGGCGAATATGATCGCCATTTCCGAATCCACCCCCGGCCCTATGGGGGTCAATATGGCGACCTATGTGGGGTTTGAGGTTGCGGGAGTCCCCGGCGCCGTCCTTGCCACCCTGGGCCTCATCTGCCCCTCCATCCTCATTATCCTCATCATCAGCAGGTTCCTGCAGCGGTTCCGCCAGAGCAAGGCGGTGGACGCCGTGTTCTACGGCCTGCGCCCCGCCTCCACCGCCATGATCTCCGCCGCCGGGATCGGCGTGGCGGCCATCGCCCTGCTGAACACCGCCGCCTGGGATGGCACCGCCGCCTCCCTGACGCGGGTTTTCAACTGGAAGTGCATCGCTCTGGCCGTGGTTCTGCTGGCCTGCACCAACATCAAAAGGCTGAAAAAGCTCCACCCCATTGTGTGGATTCTGCTTGCAGCCGTGGCGGGCGTCGTATTTCAAATGTAATTGGAGCGGGGCGAACAGGCGCCCGGACTTCGCGGCGAGGTCACCCCGTCTGCCGCAAAGCGCCGGCGGCGCATTTGTTCCGAGGCTCCACAGATAACGGGAGGCACTGAGATGGCGGAGCATATCAAAGCTGCCCTCGGGGTCTATCTTCTGGCTGTCAACCTGGTTGGCTTTGCCGCCATGGGAGCGGACAAGCGCAGGGCCCGGCGGGGCAAGTGGAGGATTCCGGAGGCAAGGCTGTTTTTCTACGCCGCCCTTGGCGGCAGCGTCGGTTCCGTTGCCGGTATGTGGGTGTTTCGCCACAAGACTAGGCATTGGTATTTTAAATATGGTATGCCGCTGATCCTGCTCATACAGGCTGCGTTGGCGGCTTGGGTGATGGTGGAAAGGTAGCGTGTTATGGCTGCGGAAAACAAGATTCCGAATTTTTATGAGATCCAGCGGGTTTCCGAGGGATACGATACCTATATCATCGGGCGCTTTCGTCAGCCCGGTCTGTATGTCCTGGGCGTGATGGATCTGGAGGATTCAAAAGCCTGGCGCGGCGGCGTCAGCGACCTTGTGCTCTACTTTGCCATTACGCCGGAGGAGTACGCCTGGCTGAAAACAGACCGGCCCCGCCTGGATGCGCTGGCAAGGCGGCTTCAAACGGAGCTGCCCCGGAGCCGTTTTGCCGCGGGGATCGCCAATTATCCGGCAAATCCGGAGGAGTTTTATGAAAAATGCCGGCAGATGCTGAAATGCGACAGGCTGGAGGGGGACGGGGCCTTTGAGGAATGGAAACAGCTCCACCCTTTCCAGAAGAAAAAGCAGCCCCGCACGCCGGTGACGGATGCGCGGCATGAACTGGCGGAGTTCCAGCGGGGCTTTGACCGGGAAAAGGCCGATGAGAAGGAGCGGAAGGAGGAGGCGCGCCGCCAGCGCACTCTGGCCAACCGCCTGCTGGAACAGGAGGCATTCTTTGCCGGCATGGATCTCAACAGCCCGGGCGGGGTTTGGCCGGGGCTGGAATATATCAGCGGGGATGTCCACCTGTTTTCCACGGAGGAGAACGCGGTGACTGCCTGTGAATACTACAAAAGCTGCCTCATTTTTGAGTATCAGGCGCAGCGGGTGGAAAAAAGCCAGTACCGGGCCTTTTTTGAGAACTGTGAGGCCCTGGGAATCCAGCGCTTCCGGGTGGATGACGGGATCGAGCCGGTGGAGCTGCAAAGGGCCTTTTTCCAGCCGGACAGCGAGCAGAGCTGGCTGGAGGAACACAACCAGGGGGTGCGCAACGCCATGCTGCGCTCGGTCGAGATCAGCAGCCATGTGAGAAAGAACCAGGCGCAGCTAAAGGACCCTCTGCGGAAAAACCTGGTGGGCTGCATGGTGACCTGGCGGTGCAGGATGCTCCAGGAACTGGGCGGCACCCTGTTCTATGTGCCCTGCGCCCTGCCCCGGGAGATGAACGAAAAGCTGGCGGCGGATCTTGTCTTTACGAAAAAGGCGCTGGCATGGCTGAAAGAACGGCTGGAGCAGGAGAAGCGGCCCCGGTCCGCCTTCACCGGCCCTCATTTTGCGGGACGGGTCGCTTCGGTGGACAATCCCAGGGCCGGAAAGCTCCCGCTGCGGCTGCTGACCGATCAGGGGCAAAAGAGATGGCTGGTCGGTTTCACCAGCGCGAGGCAGTGCAGGGCGTTTTTGGAAAAGCAGCAGCAAGGGGACACCATGGTGGTGCTCACCTTTGACGAGCTTTTTGAACAGACGGAGGGGCTGGCCGGGATGATCGTAGACGTCATGGCGCTGGGGGTTCAGGTTCTGACAAAGGATATGGAACAATGCGTCAGATTGAGGGAGCAGGAAAAGGCCGCCATAGAGCTGAGGCGGGAAAGGGGGCCGAATCCGATGCCTGCGGCGGTTCCTAAGCCGGAGGAAAACGCAAAGGCGCCGAAGGAGGCCCCGCAGCCCGCGCCGGA
The DNA here is from genome assembly GCA_964432375.1 of uncultured Oscillospiraceae bacterium. Taxonomy (GTDB): domain Bacteria; phylum Bacillota; class Clostridia; order Oscillospirales; family Oscillospiraceae; genus JAJQBJ01. Next base: position 6,551 of record CAYSNK010000029.1, read on the forward strand.
ACAGCCAAAACCGGCGGAAAAGCCGGAGAAACGGGGGCTGCTCTCCCGCCTGTTCCGGCGAAAGCGCTGAATGGCGGAAACGCTCCGCCAAACGCCGGTGGCACATTTGTTCAGAGGGAGCCCTTCTGAGGAAGAAACCAAGGGACTTGACAGAAAACGAACGGAGTTTTATTCAGCTTAAGAAGCTCTGAACCAACCGTCTGGGCCGCAGGCGGTTGGTTCAGAGCTTCCTTGTCATTCTCCCGCGAGAGAAAACGCCTCTGTGGGCTCCCCCTGAAAATTCAGCGGAGGGAGGAAGTCGATGGGGGTTCTGTGCTGATAGGCGTAAAAAAGCCGCTCCGTCAGAAGGGCCGCCGATTCCACGGCGCCGTCCAGCCGGTCCTGCAATCGGGGGGAGGTGATGAGGCTGGCCCTTGTGGGCTCTCTCCGGAGGAGCACCCGGGAGGCGCTGTTGCTTCCCCGGGTGGCCAAATCCACCGCCGGGCAGAACACCGTGCCCTGAAACCGGGTCAGCATCCGGGAAGCAAAATAAAACCCCGCCATAGACCGCTGAAACTGCTTCGGCGTGACGTGCTCATAGGCACAGGCCGCCGCCGCGAATACCGCCGGGTCGGAGGGGCGCTCCAGGGGCGTGACCTTGTGGGGCTTGATTCCCGCCTGTCGCATCAGGTAACGGTCAAACTCCCCCTCCATGGCCAGGTGGCTGATTGTTCCCTTGGCGGAAACGGCGCGGACATAGGGGTGGCAGCTGCTGTCCAGCAGGAAGTGGCACAAAAAACCCAGCCCATAGCCCAGAGCGAAGGGAGTCCCGCTCTCGATGGGGCGGCGAAGCCGCTCCAGAACCGCCACAGGGCTCATATTATGGATGGCGTGGCCCTCCCGCTCCACCTGGTTGTGGTGCCACATCTGATAGAAGAACAGAGGGTCCGGGCCATACTGACCGCAGGCATAGCCCTCCCACTGCTGCCGGATAACCCTGCGGAGGCCGGGGCTGACTGCGGCATACACCTTGCGGCCAAAGATAGAATGGGCGTAATAATTGGGCATGGGAGTCTCCTTTTATCGAATCTTGTTCAGGCTCTCCTGAGAGAGAATACGCCGGATGTAGATCAGAAACAGGATGGTGGCGGTGGTGGCGGAGAGGAAATCGGAAATGGGCTCCGCGTAGTAAACGCCGTCTACCCCCAGGAAATGGGGCAGGATGAGCGCCAGGGGCACCAGCAGGATCACCTTCCGCAGCATGGCAATCAGCAGGGAGAGCTTTGCCTGCCCCAGGGCCAGGAACGTGGGCTGGATGGACATCTGCAAGCCGAAAATCAGCATACCGCACATAAACACGGGCATTTTCCGGCCCACCAGGGCAACGAGCTCCGCGTCCTTTGTAAACAGCCCGGCAAAGAACTCCGGGAAGATCATGGTCAGCAGCGTGACGGCCAGGGAGAAGCCGGAGCAAATCGCGATCATGCGCCGGTAGGCGGCTTTTACCCGGTCAAAATTTCCCGCGCCGAAGTTGTAGCTGATGATGGGCTGGACGCCGGAGGTGAAGCCGCTGATGGGAGAGGAAAAGAACTGCATCACGCTCTGCATGATGGTCAGGGAACCCACATACAGGTCGCCGCCGTAAACCTGAAGCCCGTGGTTCATAACCACGGAGATCAGGCTTTCGGTGGCCCGCATGACAAAGGGGGAAATTCCCAGGCCGCAGATGCTCCGGATGCTGGGCCAGTGGGGTTTTAAATGCCGCCTGCGCAGCTTCAGCGTGGCCCGCTTTCCCACCAGAAAGGCCACCACCCAAACAGCGGAAACCGTCTGGGAGATCACGGTGGCGATGGCGGCGCCGGTGACGCCAAGGCCAAAGGCAAAGATAAAGATGGGGTCCAGAATCAGGTTCAGCACAGCGCCGATGAGGATGGACAGCATCCCGATGGTGGATTGGCCCTGAAAGATGATATAGGGGTTCAGGCCCAGGGCCAGCTCCACGCTGAGGGTGCCCACCAGATACCAGGAGAGATAGCTTTTCGCGTAGCCGATGGTGGCGTCGCTGGCCCCGAAAGCGTAGAGCAGCGGCTCCTGAAACAGGTAAAACGCCAGCATCAGCAGGACGGAAAAGACCCCCAGCAAAAAGACGCCGCTCCCCATGATCTGCTCCGCCCGGTCATGGTCGCCCTTGCCCATCCAGATGGCGGAGAGGGGGGCGCCGCCGTTGCCCACAAAGGCGGAAAAGGCGGAGACAAAGACGATCAGGGGCAGGGTCACGCCGACGCCGGTCAGGGCTGCGGCGCCCACGCCGGGAATGTGCCCAATGTAAATCCGATCCACCAGGTTGTATAGAATGTTGATGATCTGGGCCACCATGGTTGGAATTGCCATGGAGATCATGAGCCTGTTCAGGTTGGCACCGGCCAGCCGCTCTTCACGGGTCATTGAAACACCTCTATTTCTCCTTCTTATTATAGAGGATGGTTCCCCTTTGTCAAGTGCGGGGCCCAGGGGATGATTTCCATCCGCCGGAAAGGGGCTGTCTCACCTTTTTGAGACAGCCCCATGCCCTTCGGCAGGGCAGCCCGGACCCGGGGCCTCCTCAGCCCCGCCTGGCCATATAATAATACCAGCCCCGCTCCTGGGCGGAACCCACAATGGTCAGTCCGTTTCTTTCCAGGGCCCGGACGACCTCCGGGGCCCGGTCATCAATGATGCCGGAGCACAGGAACAGGCCGTCCTCCGCCATAAACTGCCCCACCATGCCGGACAGGGAAATAATGACATCCGCCACAATATTGGCCAGCACCAACTGATACTTGCCGGCCAGTTTTTCCCGGAGGCCCTGATCCTCCAGCACGTTGCCGGTGTAAACGGTCAGGCGGCCTTCCTCAATGCCGTTGAAGGAGGCGTTTTCCATGGCCACCTTCACTGCCATGGGGTCAATATCACAGCCGACGGCGCTGTCGGCCCCCAGGCACAGGCCGGAAATGGCCAGGATGCCGCTGCCGCAGCCCAGATCCAGGATTCTGTCGCCGGGCTTTACCACCTGCTGCAAGCCCTCCAGACAAAGCCGGGTGGTGGGGTGGGAGCCGGTGCCGAAAATCAGGCCGGGGTTCATGTAGACGGGGGTGCGGCCCCGGGGAACAGCCGTTTCCCGCATCCACTGGGGGACAATATACAGCTTCTCCCCGATTTCCAGGGGCTCGTAATACTGCTGCCAGTTATTGGCCCAGTCCTCCTCCAGGAGGTTGGCCTCGTGAAGCTCCAGGGTGCCCGGGTCCAGGGGGCAGCGGCTGCGGAAGCCCGGCAGCCCGGCCTTGATCTCCTCCAGGAGCGCCCGGCCATTCTCATCCCTGGGGACATAAAACACGATCCGGCAGACGCCCCTTTTCCGCTCCACCAGTTCTCTGTCCACATAGTCCCAGACTGCTCTGTTTTCCTCCAGAAATTGCGTGAAGTCCTTCTCATCCTCCAGGAGAATCCCGCTAACGCCCGCCTCCAGCAGGTAGGCGGCCAGATGTTCCATCGCCTCGGTTTTGGTGTCAATGCCAACTTCTAACCATTCGTTCATCGTGATCAGTCTCCATTTAAATCCGGGCCACGCCGGAATCCCGGGCGGCCTGGGCCACAGCTGCGGCCACGGCAGGCGCAACCCGTTCATCAAAAGCGTAGGGCAGGATATAGTCCCGGCTCAGCTTCTCGCCAACCAGACCGGCCAGGGCGTTGGCGGCGGCGATCTTCATCTCATCGTTGATATCGGAGGCCCGGACATCGAAGGTCCCCCGGAAAATGCCGGGAAAAGCCAGCACGTTGTTGATCTGGTTGGGGAAGTCGGAGCGTCCGGTGCCCACGACAGCCGCCCCGGCCTCCAGGGCCAGGTTGGGCATGATCTCCGGGGTGGGGTTGGCCATGGGAAAGAGGATGGCCCCGGGCGCCATGGTTTTCACGTCCTCCGCAGTGACAGTGCCGGGGGAGGAGACGCCGATAAACACATCGGCGCCCGCCAGCATCTCATGGAGGGAACCGGCCCTGCGCGCCCTGTTGGTGACGGCGGCAAGCTCCGCCTTGACGGGATTCAGCCCCTCCCGGCCCTGGTAGATCGCGCCCTTGCGGTCACAGAGGATCACGTCCTGCACGCCCCGGCTCATCAGCAGTTTGATGATGGCGATGCCCGCCGCCCCCGCGCCGGAGGTCACGACCCGGATCTCCTCCATCCTCTTGCCCACCAGCTTCAGGGCATTGGTCAGGGCGGCCAGCACCACCACGGCGGTGCCGTGCTGGTCGTCGTGGAAGATGGGGATGTCGCAGCGCTCCTTCAGCTTCTTCTCGATCTCGAAGCAGCGGGGGGCGGAAATGTCCTCCAGATTGATGCCGCCAAAGGAACCGGCCAGCAGCGCCACGGTGTCTACGATGGCGTCCACGTCCTTGGAGCGGATGCACAGGGGGACGGCGTTGACGTTGCCAAAGGTTTTAAACAGCACGCACTTGCCCTCCATCACGGGCATACCGGCCTCGGGGCCGATGTCCCCCAGGCCCAGGACGGCGGTGCCGTCTGTGACAACGGCAACGGTATTGCCCCGTCCGGTGAGCTCGTAGCTCAGGGCGGGATTTTTCTGAATCTCCAGGCAGGGCTGGGCTACCCCGGGGGTATAGGCCAGGGACAGGTCCGTCTTGTTCGCCACGGGCATTTTGGGCACTGTATCCAGCTTGCCCTTCCATTCATAGTGCTTTTTCAGGGATTCTGAAGCGTAGTCCATTGAAATCGTCCTTTCTCTTACAGGTGAGGGATAAAAATACATACAGATATTTGCATTATACTATCAATTTAAAATTCTTGCAATCTGTTTGATCGAGAAATTCGGGGGCCTGCGCAGGAACAGAGCGCATTTCTTTTCCGCGGTTTTTCCCATACATCCCAAAAAACATGGGGCTCCCGCCGGCCGGGTGCGATTCCACTTCCGGCAGGCGAGAGCCTCTGCGCTTATGCAATGAACCGCCGCCCGGCCCCGGGCGATTGGTTATTTGTCACGAATAAGCCTTTCCGCCCCTTACAGATCCATGGCGGCATTGTAGGCTTCCGCGGTGGCCTGCTCCACGGTGCGGGCGGAGACGCAGTCGCCGACCTCTGCCCATTCGGGAACATCACAGTCGGTGATGAAGGAATCCGCCAGGGCCGATTTCGCCTTCATCCCGGCGGCCAGAACCACGGTGTCGGCGGTGACGGTCTGCTCCGCGCCCTCCGCGTCGGTGTAGGTGACGGAGTTCTTGGTCACGGACTTGCACTTTGCGTTGCAGAGCGCGGTGAAATTGGGGTTCTCGTCCAGCAGGATGCGGATCTCATCGCCGCAGGTCTTGGAAGCGTCGGGACACAGGGAGGACTGCATCTCGATGATGGAGACCTTCTTGCCCAGATCCGCCAGATGCAGGGCGGTTTCGCAGCCCACCTGACCGCCGCCGATGACCACAATGGTATCGCCAAGCTGATCCTCATGGCCGTAAGTGTCAGTGGCAAGCACGCCGTTCTCCGTGTTGAAGCCGGGCAGGGGGAGCATCAGGGGGTCCGCGCCCACGGCGATGATCACGGCGTCAAATTTGCCGTTCAGATCGGCGGGGGCAACCTCGGTGTTCAGGCGGACGTCGATCCGCTGCTTTTCGCACTGATGGATCAGGTAGTCCTTGTAGGAGCGCAGGGCATACTTGAAGTCCACATAGTCGGAGAATTTCAGGGCGCCGCCCAGCCTGTCGGCCTTTTCAAAGAGAGTCACTTGATGGCCCCGCTCCTTGGCGGTCAGAGCGGCCTTCATACCGGCGGGCCCGCCGCCGATCACCGCGACCCGCTTGCTCTTCCCGGCGGACTTGGCAAACATGGATTCCTGGCAGCCCTCGTAGCCCACGGTGGGGTTGACGGCGCAGCGGAACAGATGGGCATAGCAGTCGGAGTCGTGGCAGCGCATACACTTGATGCAGGGAACCACATCGTCATGGCGGCCCTCAAGATCCTTCTTCAGGGTATCGGGGTCGGCAATGAGCTGGCGGGCAACCGCGAAGAAGTCGCACTTTCCGGAGGCGATGGCGTCCTCAGCGGCCTGCAGGGACTCCAGGCCGCCCACGGCGGTGACGGGCTTGTGGATACGCCCGGACTTCTTGAACGCCTCGGCCAGCCACAGGTTGGGATGATGGCCAAGATGCTGGCAGGGGTGGGTCCAGGTCATGTACTTTTCCGTGACCATTCCGCAGGAAGCCTGGATGATGTCACAGTGATCCTGCAAGATCTCCGCGATGCTGATGCCCTCCTCCAGGGTAATGCCGCCCTCGATGAACTCGGTGGCGGACATACGGACCTCCATGGTCATGCGGCCCTTGGTGGCGGCCCGGCAAGCGTCCAGGATCTCCACCAGATAACGGCAGCGGTTTTCGGTGGAGCCGCCATACTCATCGGTGCGGCGGTTGGTCAGGGGAGAGAGGAACTGCGCCACCGGGATGGAGTGACCGAAGTGGAACAGCAGGGAATCAAAGCCGCACACCTGCAAATTGGCGCACATCTGAGCGGTTTTCTCCTTAAAGCCCTCCATCTCCTCCCGGGTGATCTCCCGACAGATGGGGGGAGACTGCATCATGCGGTTTCCGGCGGAGCAGGCGGGAGGGGGGCCGGGATTCCAGGAGCAGGGCAGCAGTCCCATGACTTCCATGCCGGCCTTCGCGCCGTGGGCCTGGATGCGGGCGGCCAGGAGGGACAGGGCGTTCTTATGGTTAAAGGCTTCGGTGTCCCAGGTGCAGTGCTCGCCGTCATCGAAATTGTCAACGGCCTTTGTACCGGCGCAATAGACGATGCCGACGCCGGTCTGAGCGCGCTGCTCAAAATAACGCATGGCTTCCTCGTTGGGATAAAGCTCCCCGTTGCTGGAAGAATGAGGGGTGATCGGGGCCGAGATAATACGGTTTTTAATCAGGATGCCATTCACCCGAATCGGGGAAAGGGCATGGGAAAATTGCTTGTTCACAGAGATTCCTCCTTACGAATAATTAAGCATAAACATTTTAGCACATTTTATAAAAGCTGCCAAGGGCAAAAAGAAAAATCACATAGAAATATGCAAAAAAGGCAGGCTGGCGGAGGGCGGCCCGCCGGAAAATCCCCCGCATGGGACAAGAAGCGCATACATAGGATTTCAACAGGCAGCTTTGGCCGAGGGAAAAGGAGGCGCTTGCGGATGGAGAGCAGGCTGGAGGATCTGCGGGAGAAAGAGGTGATCAGCATCACCGACGGACGGCGGTTTGGCTATGTGGGGGATCTGGTCATTGATGTGGACTGCGGCCAGGTGCGGCAGCTCGTTGTGCCCGGCCCAGCCCGGTTTTTCGGTCTGTTTGGCCGGGGGGAGGATGTATCCTTCCCCTGGGAGGCGGTGCGCAGGTTCGGCAGCGACATTATTCTGGTGGAGGGGGAGCCCCAGAGACTGGCCCGGAAGCGGGAACGGCGGCGCTGGTTCTAGGGAAGTTTAAAGGGAGAGAGCAGGAAAAAGGGGAAAATATTTTGAAAAACGCTTGCAATATCCGGGGGAATCGGGTAA
>CAYSNK010000030.1:0-9020 GCA_964432375.1 uncultured Oscillospiraceae bacterium
TTTACCGCCCCTCAAATCTGGGCTTGCGCTTATGGCGGAAGGCGTCCACGGCCTCCTGAAAGTCCCGGGAGCCGGTCAGCTCTACCGCCAGCCTGTGCTCCACCCTCCGGGCGTCCTCAAAGGGAATCTCCAGGTTGCCCAGGCTGAGGAGCTCCTTGATCCCCCGGAGGGCCAGCGGGGGCTTGGCGGCCAGCTGATCCAGGATTTGATCCACCTCCTCAAAGAGGGTTTCCCCGGGGAACACCCGGTTGATGATCCCCTGAAGATATGCCTCCTGCGCGGTGATTTTCGTGCCCAGCAGGAGCATCTCCTTGGCCCGGATCAGATTGGTGCGCCGGGGCAGGCGGATGGCCCCGCCCCAGCCAGGCACCAGCCCGTTATCCACCTCGGTCAGGCCGAACCTGGCCGTTTCGGAGGCATAGATCAGGTCGCAGGCCATGGCGATCTCAAAGCCGCCGCCGATGCACCAGCCGGACACCGCCGCCACCACGGGCTTTGACAGCTCCATCAGGGTATCCCGGATGCGCATCCCCCGCCGGTACATGGCCTCTCCCTCCCCGGGGGAGGTCACGTCCTTCAGGCTCTCCATGCTGCCGCCGGAGGAAAACGCCTTTTCCCCCGCCCCCCGGAGGAGCACCGCCCGGACGGAGGGGTCCTCCCCTGCCCGCCGCAGCTCTGCCGCCAGCTGCTCCTGCATGGCCTCTGTCAGGGCGTTCAGCTCCTTCGGGTTGTCGATGGTCAGCGTGACCACCCGGCAGTCCGGGGTTCCCCGGACGGTTCTGTCAATACAGGGTTGTTTCATCATCCTCGCTCCTGTCATCTTTTCATTTTGATCTTTATTATACCCGATTTTCTCCGGAGGCGCAACGCGGCGATGGCGTGTATGTTCCGAATTTCCCTAGGAAACCGGCTCCACGGCAACGCCGGTGTAGTACCAGGTTAAAATCTCCGAATAGGTTTTCCCCGCCTTTGCCATGACATTCGCCCCGTATTGGCTCATGCCCACGCCGTGGCCATAGCCGGTGACGTAAAAGGTCACCCCCTCTTCCCCGGTCTCCACCGTAAACCGGGCGGAGCGCAGGCCAAACAGCGTCCGCACCCTGGTAGCCGCCAACTCCGCACCCCCCACGGTCACGGTGGTCAGGGTGCCGTTTTCGTTATAATTCAGGCCGATCTCCCATTCCGCCGGGTCCTCCCCCAGCTCCGTCCCGGGGGCCTCGTCCTGAATGGTCTGCCGGAACGTCTCCGGATCTACCGTCACCACGGAATAGTAGTTGGGCACCTCCTCCCCCTCGGGGCTGGATACCTCCTGCAAGTAGGGCAGATCCCCGCCCCAGACCTCGCTGGCCGCCAGGGTATGTCCGTCCGAGGAGGAGTGGAACACCGCCTGGATCACCTCCCCCTCATACTTCACCACCATCCCATCGGTGTCGGACACCGCCCGGCGCAGCTTTTCCGTGTACTCCTCCGCCAGATCCCCCCATTTGGCCCGGGCCTCCTCCGCCGTCAGGTACGCCTGGCAGCAGGTGTAGTCCGTGCAGATGTCCGCGTCCGGATGATTGGCCGAGGGGTTTGCCCGGCGGTATAGCGTCTCCGACCGGGCCGCCACTGCCTGGGCTTTCAGGGCTTCCTCCTCAAAGGCGGCGGGCATCTCCGCCGCCAGCACCCCCCAGAGATACTCTCCCAGGGCCATGGTCTGCACCGTGTCCCCCACCAGCACCCGGATGGAGATTTCCTCATCCGGGCCGGCGGCTTCCGCCGAATCGGATAACCGGGCCTGGCCGCTTTCTGTTTTCAAATCCGGCTTTTCCTCTCCCGCTGCCCCTTCTCCGCCGGTTCCCAGGGCAAGGGCCGGCAGCAGGAAGCCCTCCGCCAGGAGCACCAGGGCCAGGATCATTCCCTTCCTCATCTCTTCTTTCCTCCTTTTGCATTTGGTTTTTACAAATCATTCATTTTTCCCTTTGCCCGATTGGGCAAAAATTCCTTTCGTTTTGCGTTTCGTTTCTTGCCGGGTTTCCTTTTATATCCAGTTTTAGGAGGCTCCGAACCGCCCGGCGAGGGCGATTTACAGGGGATTTTTCCTCCGAAAAAAGGGGGGAAAACCCGGGAATTATGAATAGATTTCGGGTTGAAACAACGCATTTCCGGGGCCAAACGTCCCCGGGGCGGCGATGACGCGCCTCATCATAGGTTCCCCCGGTTGACTTTTACAGCCGTTTGCGGTAAAATGAAGCGAATCACAATTTTGAAATTGGAGTGTCTGATCAATGCAAAATCCAACCACGAAAGCCCCCGAGGACTTCTTCCAGAATTTATGCGGAGAATTTGCGAAACATAACCTGATCGATCCCGCCTATTATGAGAAGATTGAAGTGAAGCGGGGCCTGCGCAACGCGGACGGCACCGGCGTGATGGCCGGGATCACCCAGATCGGCAATGTGCGCGGCTACTATGTTCAGGACGGCGAGCGGGTTCCCATGGAGGGCCAGCTGATTTACCGGGGCATCGACGTGGAGGATTTGATTCGCGGCTTTGTCTCCGAGGATCGCTTTGGCTTTGAGGAAACCGCCTACCTCCTCCTCTTTGGCGAGCTGCCTTCTCAGGAGCGGCTGGAGCAATTCGTCGCCCTGATGGACACCTACCGCCCCCTGCCCCACATGTTCACGGAGGACATGATTCTGAAGGCCCCCAGCAGGAATATTATGAATAAGCTGGCCAGGGGCGTGCTCACCCTGTATTCCTACGACGACGACCCGGAAAATCTGTCTGTGGCCTCCGAGCTGCACAAGGCCATGCAGCTGATCGCCCGCTGCCCCACCATCATCGCCCATGCCTACGCTGCCAAGCACTGCTATTTCGACAACGGCTCCCTCTACCTCCACCGGCCTCAGCCCGGCCTGGGCACCGCCGAGAACTTCCTCTACGCCATCCGCCCGGACCATCAGTTCACCGAGGATGAGGCCCGCCTGCTGGACCTGTGCATGGTGCTCCACGCGGAACATGGCGGCGGCAACAACTCCGCCTTTGCCTGCCGGGTGCTGTCCTCCTCCCATACGGATATCTATTCCTCCATCGGCGCCGCAGTGGGCGCCTTGAAGGGCCCCCGGCACGGCGGCGCCAACATCAAGGTAAAGGAAATGCTGGACGTCATTCAGGAAACCGTTCAGGACTGGAGCGATGAGGGCCAGGTTTACGACTGCCTCTGCCGCATCCTGCGCAGGGAACTGGGGGACGGCTCCGGCCTGATCTACGGCATGGGCCACGCGATTTACACCCTGTCCGACCCCAGGGCCAAGATCCTGAAGTCCTTTGCAGGCAATCTGGCCCGGCAGAAAGACATGATGGCGAAATTCAACCTGATCCAGGCGGTGGAGCGCCTGACCCCCAGGGCCTTCCGGGAGGTGACAGGCCGGGAGAAGGTGATATGCGCCAACGTGGATCTGTATTCCGGCTTCGTCTATGAGCTGCTGAATATCCCCCAGGAGCTGTATACCCCGCTGTTTGCCGCCGCCCGCATGGTGGGCTGGTGCGCCCACCGCATCGAGGAGGTCTATAATCCCGGCAACAAGATCATCCGGCCGGCTTACAAGGCCGTGGCCCCCATCCGGCCCTTTGTCCCAATGGCCCTGCGTTGACATTTTCAACTAATATCCGGCGATCCAGTCCGAAATTTTTCCTACAATTCCACTATTGACGGAATCGTTTTCATGTGCTATATTGCAACTAGACGCAGGGTTCTTTGTATTTTTTTGTACAGTTTCCCGATGTTTTCCCGTTTGAATCCCCTGCGTTCCGGAATGGTTATCATTGTCATAAAGTTTGAAAGGGGTGTTTTTCCATGACAATCGCTATTCTCGCAAATGATGCCCGCAAAGAACTGATGGCCGACTTCTGCAATGCGTATAGCGGCATTCTCAGCAAGCACAAGATCGTGGCAACCGCCTCAACCGGCAATGTTGTTGAGAAAGCCACCGGCTTGAGGATTCGCAAGCTGTTAGCCGGTAATCTGGGCGGCACGCAGCAGATCGCCCAGATGATCGCCTATGGCGAAGTCGATATGGTGCTGCTGTTCAATGACTACAACAGCCACAACACCGCCAGCCATCTGCGCAGCACGGAAGTCCGCAACATCCTGCGCCTGTGCGATATGTACACGGTTCCCATCGCCACAAACATCGCCTCTGCCGAGCTGCTGGTGCGCGGCCTGGGCCGCGGCGACCTGGATTGGCGCGAAATTAAGATGCAGGACGATGAGGACGACGCGCAGGTTTCCTGACCCCGTGAAAAGAGAATCTCCGCCCGAACTACCAGAAGGCGCTGCCTCCGGCAATCCCCGTGATTGCGGAAGGGCAGCGCCTTTTGCGTCTCAGATTGTCAGGAACAGAAGCGGTGCTTGCCAATGGTGACCAGCAGGGGCCGGCTCCAAATCCAGCTGCTGGTGGCGGTGCCGGGATTGAAATAGTAAATGGCGCCGCCGGTGGGGTCCCAGCCGTTGATGGCGTCCCGGGCCGCCTGATAGCAGGAGTCCGCCACAGGCTGGTCGATCTGCCCGTCCACCATGCAGGTAAATGCCCCGGGCTGGTAGACCACCCCCGCAACGGAATTGGGGAAGGAGGGGTGGTTCACCCGGTTCAGGATCACCGCACCCACGGCCACCTGGCCGGTGTAGGGCTCCCCCCTGGCCTCTGCGGAAATCACCTTGGCCAGCAGCGCCACATTGTTGGATTGGCTGCCGCCGGCGGAGCTGGATATCCCCAGGGCCGCCAGGGTTGCTGTCCCGGCGACGCCATCCGCCGTCAGGCCGTTCTTCCTCTGGAAATATTTCACCGCCGCCGTGGTCTGGCTTCCGTAATAACCGTCCACAGAGCCGGAATAGTAGCCCCAGTTTTTCAGCTTTTTCTGAATGGTTTTCACCGTTTCGCCGGACGAGCCTTGCCGGTAGCTGGCTGCCTGGGCCCCGGGCGCCAGGGAGAGGGCCAGCAGATTCATCATCAGCAGCGCGCAAAGCGCCAGGGCAAAAAAACGCCGTTTCTGCTTCACGAAAAACGCCTCCTTTGCAGTCTTGGGAAGCTCCTGATCCACGCGTGATCGGCGCAGCTTGCCGATTGGATCAGAGCTTCCCTAGCTTGCGCATAATTCGTCAAATCATGCGGCGCTTTTCGTTTTTCCTGTGAAAGGCCCCGCTTCACAGGAAAAAATCAGGAAAAAAAGGCTTTCAGCCGGGGCAGCCCGTCCCGAAATTCCATGCGCTGTTCCATCATCCGGCCAAATACGCCGATGATTTTCCCGTTGAGGAGGGCGCAGAGCACTGTGCCCACATTCACGCCCACAAACCGGAACGGGCCAAAGAAGAGGAAAGACATCCCAATGCTGACCGCGCAGCTAACGCAGTCATAGGCGGTTTTGCACCGGCTGGAATCCAGATTCCATTTTTTTGAGATCTCCATCACGATCAGTTCGTAGACCTCCGGGGCGATGTAGGTGTGGAAGAAAAACGCCACGCCCAGGGAGCACAGGGGCATCCCCACGGCAAAATACGCCGCCCGAAGGACCGCGCCCTCCCCAGGCAGGCCCCCAAGCAGCAGCGTCCAGCCGTCCAGAACGACGCCGTAAAGCACCGCCGTCACAAAGGAGAACAGATAGGATACCCGGAACCGGCGCAGAAAAATCATCATGGCCAGGAGCAAAACGGCCTGAAAGGTGTATTCCGCCATGCCAAAGGTGAAAAGGCTGAGCGACTGGGACACCTTTCGATAAATCAGGTAGGCCGGCGCCACCACCATGGACATCCCAAAGTCGGCCTTCTCCATCAGGGCAGTGCCCAGGGCCATGGCGAGGAGTCCCCCCACATAGCAAAGCTCGGTATAAAATCTTCTCTTTTTCATAGGCCCCTCCATCTGTATAAAAGTCATCCTCTCCGGTTTGATACAGAAGCCGGGAAAGATGACGGGAGTATTATATCGAATTTTCGTCCTGGGGGCAAGCGCCTCCCTTTCCTTTTCATAAAGTATTTGACAAGGGGGCCGGATTGTAGTATGATTCTATCAATTCATTTCGTTCCCGTGGGGGAGTAGCAAGCGCGTCATGCGTAGCAAGTCAACACGCTGGCCGTTTTCCGGCCTGGCTTGCATTAAGGAAGCTCTGAACAAACACGTCATCGGCGCTTTGCGGCTCTCTTCCGCCAGAAATGCGTTGCTCAAACTGGAAATACACAAAGTATTCCTGCGTTTTCGCGCCTTTTTCTGACGAAAGATCTCTCGCAAATCGCTCTTGACGATTGATTCAGACCTTCCTTAAATTGCGAGACTTGCGAGACTCATGTATACCTGTCCTGCCGCACCTGTAACCCATTGGGTTCGGGTACTGCATCCAGCTATACCTGGGTCTTTTCTTTTTGGTTGAACACAGGGAGGAGTTACCATGAGCATTGACCTGCTGTTTCTTTTGAACAGCGTTCTGCTGGGCGTGGGACTGGCGATGGACGCCTTCTCCGTCTCCATGGCCAACGGACTCAGTGAGCCCCGGATGAGAAAGGGCCGGATGTGCGCCATTGCCGGGGTATACGGCTTCTTTCAGGCCCTGATGCCCATGATGGGTTGGGTCTGCGTCCACACCGTGGTGCAGTATTTTGAAAAGTTTCAGCTTTTCATCCCCTGGATTGCCCTGGGGCTGCTGGCCTACATTGGCGGGAAAATGCTGGCGGAGGGCATCCGGGGCGAGGATGTGGAGGCCGAAAAAAAGGCGGCCCTCAGTCCCGGCACCCTGATCCTCCAGGGGATCGCCACCTCCATTGACGCCCTTTCCGTGGGCTTCACCATTGCGGAGTATAACTGTCCCACGGCCTTCCTCTGCTCCATGATTATCGCCGTCGTGACCTTTTTCATCTGCCTGGCAGGTCTGGCCATCGGGAAATTCGGGGCAAACGCCTCCGACCGGCTGGCCGGCAGATCCTCCATCCTGGGCGGGGTCATCCTGATTGCCATTGGCCTGGAAATCTTTATCAGCAGCTTTCTGTAACGGGAAAGCCTCCTTGAAAAAATCCCCCTCCGGTTGAACAGAGGGGGATTTCGTCTATGGAAAAAAGGTTACAGGCACAGGAGATACTGGCCGTACAGGGTCATGCTCAGCCGGTTGCCCAGGGCATGAACCTGCTCCTGGGAGATCCACCCCTCCTGGAACGCGAGTTCCTCAATGCAGCCCACATAGCGTCCGGTCCGGTACTGGAGATTTTTGATTTGAATGGAGGTTTCCAGCAGGCTGTCCGCCGTGCCGGCATCCATCCACATAAAATCCCGTTTCAGGGGAATAACGCTCAGCTGGTTCCGGCGGAGGTATTCCAGATTCACATCCGTGATCTCCAGCTCGCCCCGGGCGGAGGGGGTCAGATGCTCCGCGATCTCGATCACCTGGCTGTCATAAAAATACAGGCCGGGGATGATGTAGTTGGACTTGGGGTGAAGGGGCTTTTCCTCAATGGAAATGGCCTTGCCGCTTTCGTCGAACTCCACCACGCCAAAGGGCCGGGGATCCTCCACATAGTGGCCGAACACCACCGCGCCCCGCTCAAAACGGCCCGCCTGCTTCAGGAGGGCGCCAAGCTCCGGCTGATAAAACACGTTGTCCCCCAGCACCAGGCAGACAGAACTGTCTCCGATAAAGTCCTTGCCGATGAGCAGGGCATCCGCGATTCCCCGCGCCACGGTCTGAACCGCGAAAGAGATCTTCATTCCCAGGTGGCTTCCGTCCCCCAGCAGGGCGGCAAAGTTCTTTTCCTCGTCCGGCGGAATAATCACCAGCACCTCGTTGATGCCCGCCTGCATCAGCACAGACAGGGGGTAATAAATGAGCGGCTTATCATAGACCGGAAGCAGGGGCTTGCAGGTGGTTCGTGTCATGGGGTAAAGCCGGGTCCCCTTTCCGGCGGCAAGAATAATCCCTTTCATCGTTTACGCTCCTTAGTATAAACTTACTCCATTCATTATAGTGTAATCCCATACCGATGTCAATTCCGGTTTTTCGGCAAGCTCGGCCCGCTGCATGGCAGCGGGCCGGGGGCTTATTCAACCTTTGCGTGCTCAATGGAATCCTTGGCGGGATGCTCGCTCTTTAATTGCAGCTCCGGATTCACTGCGGAGACCCGCGTATGGGGCGGGATGGAAGAGGTGATAAAGGAGTTGCCGCCGATGATCACGTCGCACCCGATCACCGTGTCGCCGCCCAGGATCGACGCGCCGGAATAGATGGTCACATCATCCCCGATGGTGGGGTGCCGCTTCTTGTTGCGCAGGCTCTGGCCCCCTCGGGTAGACAGCGCCCCCAGGGTAACGCCCTGATAGATCTTGACCCGATCCCCGATCTCCGTTGTCTCGCCAATCACCACGCCGGTTCCGTGGTCGATGAAGAAATACTTTCCAATCGTGGCCCCCGGGTGAATATCAATCCCGGTCAGGGAATGGGCGTGCTCGGTCATGATTCGGGGGATCAGCGGCACGTTCAGCAGGTAGAGCTCATGGGCCAGGCGGTTGACCATAATGGCGTACAGGCCGGGATAGCAATAGATGATTTCGTCCGTATTGAACGCGGCGGGGTCCCCGTCATAGGCGGCCTTGACGTCCATCGACATCAGCTCCCGGATCTTGGGCAGGCGGCTGATAAACTCGGTGGTGCGGGATTCCGCCACGGTTTTGCGGGTGCTGTAATCCACCCATTCAAATTCCGGCGCATAGGGCAGGGAGAGCGTGACCTGCTTTACCAGCAGGCGATAGATCTCCTCCAGGGTGGAGCCAAGCTGGTTGGCCACGGAAAACGTGCTCCGGCGGCCCGGGCCGTAATACTCCGGGAAAATGACCGTTTGCAGCCGCTCGATCAAACTGATGATCGCGATTTTGTCCGGACGAACCGCCGAACGCCAGGTATCTGTCGAGGCCAGGACAGACTCCACAACCTTTTGTATTTCGATTTCAGCAGATTTACTCATAAGGCTCCTCCATCCAAGTTTCGGGCAAACGTGTTCCCGGGAA
>CAYSNK010000030.1:9120-13447 GCA_964432375.1 uncultured Oscillospiraceae bacterium
CCGCCCTCCGCAGCCGCAGGCGGCTGATTCAGAGATCCTATTCCTCAGTTTACCATGATTTCTTCACAGCGTCAATGCGGGATGCGCATATTTTTCCTGCTGCGGAACTCAAGGGGACCGGGGGCACAGCAGCGCCACCAGCTCTGGCAGCGTACGGACGGTATAGGTGGGGCGGATATGGGCGGGCAGCGGCTGATCCGGTTTGGAATGATACCAGACCGTATCCAGCCCGTAATCCTGGCCGCCCAGAATGTCGGAGATGGGATTATCTCCAATCAGCAAGACCCGGGGCTTGTCGGCCTCCGTCAGGCCGATGGCCGCGAACACCTTGTCGTAATACTCCCGGCTGGGCTTCTGGCAGCCCATGGCCTGAGAGACAAAGACCCCCCGGAAGCAGTCGCGAATGACGCTGCCGGTCACCCGGCGCTGGGCCACGATCAGGCCGTTTGTGACGATATAGATGGGGTATTGCTCCGCCAGCCTCCGGCAAACGCGCTCCGCATCGGGAAGCAGATAGGGCCGCACCGACAGGCCCAGCTGAAAATCCTCGTTCATCTTCACCGGATCGTGGGCCACCACCCCATCCACCTGCCGCTGGAACTCCCGGAACCGCCGGACGGCCAAATCCTCCCGGGAGATTTCCCCCCGGTCAAAGGCCGCCCACAGGGGGCGGTTGATGGACTGATACAGCTCCTCCACCTCCGGGGTGAAAGCATACCCCCGGGCGGCGAACATCTCCGTCAGCGCCTCCCGCTCGCTTCGGTCAAAGTCAAATAACGTGTTATCTGCGTCCATAAGCAGAATTTCATAGCGGTTCATGCTGCTCTCCTTTTCCCGCTGATTTTTTCTCTGTTCTATCTATGACAGCATGATAGCAAAACCCGGCGGGTTATGCTATAATGCAAAGGAAGGCAAGAAAATAAATCTGACCTGCGAGGTATTTTCCGTCAGAAAAGGGCGCGAAAACGCATCGGTCCAGAGCTTCTAAAGGAAACGAGGCGCGCTTATGCTTTATCAAACAATTCCCTCCTCCAGATTAAACCCCAACCTGCCCCCCTCCCGGACGGCGGGGTGCATGACCGTCTATGCCCGGGAGCGGCTGGGCTTCCCCGCGGACAACGGCCATCGCTGGGCCATGCTGATCCTCCCCGGCGGGGGCTATCAGGTACACTCCGTACCCGAGGCAGAGCCGGTGGCCATGACCTTTCTCGGCGCGGGAATCCAATGCTTTGTGCTGGATTACGCGCTGGCCCCCGACCGCTATCCCCAGCAGCTTCTGGAGGCGGCGGCAGCCGTGGCCTATATCCGGGCCCACAGCGGGGAATACGGCGTTGACCGGGTGGCGGTCTGCGGTTTCTCCGCCGGAGCGCACCTGGCCGGCTGCCTGGCCAACCTTTGGCGGCTGCCCCTGCTTTCGGAAACCCTGGGGATTCCCGCCCAACAGTTCCGGCCGGACGCGGCCATTCTCAGCTATCCGGTCATCACCTATTCGGCGGAGAGCCAGAGCTTTTTCCACCAGCTGGCAGGGCATGACCCCACGAAGGAGGAGCGCTCCCTGCTCTCCCTGGAAAAGAGCGTCAGCAAGGAAAATCCCCCCACCTTTCTCTGGGCCACCGTAACGGATGAAATGGTGCCGGTGCAGAACTCCATGCGCTATGCCCAGGCCCTGCTGGACGCCGGGGTTTCCCTGGAGTTCCACCTGTTCCCCAAGGGGCCTCATGTGACCAGTGTGGGCACGGAGGAGTCCGCCTGCCGCAAGGGGTGCGTCAACCCCCACGCCGCCCACTGGACGGAGCTCTGCGCCGAATGGCTGAAGGGGCTGGAGCGCCATGAATAAACCGACGGCCCTTATCACCGGCGCGTCAAGGGGAATCGGCGCCGCCACTGCCGCCGCCTTTGCCCGGGCAGGCTATCAGGTGGCCATCAACTACAAAAGCAGCAGGGAGCGGGCGGAGCAGCTCTGCCGGGCCCTGAACCAGGCCCATCCGGGCTGCGGGGCGTGCTTTCCCTGCGATGTGTCAGACTCCGCCGCAGTCGCGGAGATGGTCAGGCAGGCGGAGCGCAGGTTTGGGCAGATTGATGTGCTGGTGTGCAACGCCGGGATCTCCCGCCCCAATCTATTCACCGACATCTCCGATGGTGAATGGCGGGAGCTGTTTCACGTCAATGTGGACGGCGTTTTCTACCCCTGCCGGGCGGTGCTCCCCGGCATGATCCACAGGAAAGCGGGGCGGATCATCACGGTATCCTCCATGTGGGGCCTGACGGGGGGAAGCTGCGAGACGGCATACTCCGCCACCAAAGCGGCGGTCATCGGGCTGACCCGAGCGCTGGCCAAGGAGGTCGGCCCTTCCGGGATCACGGTCAACTGCGTGGCCCCCGGCGTCATCAACACCGAGATGAACGCCGCCCTGGACGGGGAATCTATGGCCGCCCTCCAAGCGGAAACGCCGCTGGAGCGGATCGGGCAGCCGGAGGATGTGGCCCAGGCCATTCTCTATCTGGCCTCGGAGGGGGCCGGCTTTATCACCGGGCAGGTGCTGCCGGTGGACGGAGGAATGGTGATCGGATGATCACGCTGTCTTATTGCCGGGTGCCCGAAACAGGTCGGCGGGCGGACAGTCGGACGGCCCACCGGCTCCTGTGCTGGGCAGCGGAGCGGCGCTGGCCGGAGCTGGGCCCCGCTCCCGCTCTGGCAAAAGGGGAAAACGGGAAGCCCTATTTCCCGGAATTTCCGGACTGCCACTTTAATCTGTCCCACTCCGGGGATTGGGCGGTCTGCGCCCTCAGCGACGCCCCGGTGGGGATCGACCTCCAGGAGGCCAGGGCGTCCTCCCCGGCGGCGCGCAGGTTTACCGCCCGGGAGCAGGATTGGCTCAAGGGGCAGCCGGAGGGCGGGTTCACCGCCCTTTGGGTGAAAAAGGAAGCCTACCTGAAGTGCATTGGCGCCGGGCTGACCCGACCCCTGGATTCCTTTTCCGTGCTGCCCCTGGCGGAAAACCATCCGGAGGGCGGGGTGGTGAACCGGCTGGTCTCCTTCCCCATAGACCGATTCTATTGCGCCGTCTGCGGGCGCGGCAGGCTGGACTTGCTCTGGCATGAATGGAAAGGAGCGCTTTTGCTTTGACTTTGGCAGGATATTCGATTTACGAGCTGATCCTCTTATTTTTTGTTTACGCCTTTTTGGGCTGGTGCTCCGAGGTCTGCTTTGCCGCAGTTACCCTGGGCAAATTTTCTAACCGCGGATTTTTAAACGGCCCCATCTGCCCGATTTACGGGGTGGGGGCCCTGATCGTCATGCTCCTGCTGACGCCGGTATCCAATCAACTGGCCGCGCTGTTCTTTTCCTCTATGATCCTGACCACTCTGCTGGAATACATCACCGGGCTGGTGCTGGAAAAGATTTTCCACGCAAAATGGTGGGACTATTCAGATCGGCCCTTTAACATCCAGGGCTATATCTGCCTGGAGTTTTCCATCCTCTGGGGCATCGCCTGCACCGTCATTATGAAGCTGGTGCATCCCACCATCTATGGCCTGGTTCGGCTGCTGCCCCATACGCTGGGGCTCGTGCTGAACTGCCTGTTCCTGGTCACCCTGGCGGTGGATCTGGCGGCCACAGTGACGGCCATTCACCACCTGAACCAGCGGCTGGCCCTGATCACCCAAACCGCCCAGCGCATCCACTCCATGTCCGACAAGCTGGGCGAAAACCTCTATGAGGGGGCCATTGCCGCCAAAGCCAAGGGCGAAGAGGCCAAGGAAGCCATGGAGGACACCCGGGAAAGGCTGGCCCAGCAGAAGCTCTCCCTGGAGGGCAAGGTGGATCAGATCCAGGCCCGGGCCCTGGAAACCGCGGAGGGAAAAGCCATCGCTTACGCGGAGCATCTGACCCAGAAGCGGGAGGCCGCCCAGCTGCGCTCGGAAGCCGCCGCCGAAGCCCTGGCCATCCGCCAGGAGTTCAGCGGCGAACAGGACAGCAAGCGCCGCCAGCAGGCCCAGGAGCTGGCCCGCAAGCTGAAGGCCGCCATGTCCGAGCGGCATCCCGTTCAGGACCGGATTCTGCGGGCATTCCCCTCCCTGAAGCTGAACCGCAACCAGGGGGCCTTTGCCCAGCTGCGAAAATTCCAGGCTGCCGGGAGATCCCAGCAGCCTGACGCGGAGGCCATCCTCCGGGAGGATAGCCCCGGGGAAGCCGCCCCCCGGCCAAAGACGTTTTCTCACCATGTGGGGGCGTTTCTCGCAGGGCTGGCGGTGGGCATCCTGCTGATGCTGGTTCTGAGCAGGCTGGCCCTGCTCCCGATTTAAGAGTGATTCAGAGCTTCCC